>DASPQS010000123.1:0-16934 GCA_035624865.1 Binataceae bacterium (SeqCode)
CCGTTCGGCATTGAGAGACCGGGAGGAGGAAGCCTCGTGAGCAGCACGTCCGACGTTCAAGCCCATGCGAAGACCGCCGCGGCGGTTAACCTCCGTCCGACCCTTGCCGACCGCGCCAGGGCGCTGGCCCCCGCGCTGCGCCAGCGCGCCGCCGAAACCAACCAACTGCGCCGCCTGCCCGAGAGCACCTGGAAGGATCTGATCGATACCGGTATCGTGCGCGGTCTCCAGCCTGCCCGATGGGGCGGTGGCGAAGTCATTCCGCGGGAGTTTTACGGCGCAATTATCGAAGTGGCGCGCGCCGAAGGGTGCGCCGGATGGGTCGCGGGCATTATCGGCGTCCATCCGTGGCAGACGGCGCTCTATCCCAGGGAGACTCAGCAGGAAGTGTGGGGCGAGGATCAAACGGTTATGAACTCGTCCTCCTACGCTCCGACCGGCAAGGCCGAGCGCGTCTCCGGCGGTTACCGTCTAAGCGGCCGCTGGTCCTTCTCGAGTGGATGCGACCATTGCAACTGGGTCAATCTTGGCGCGATTGCGGGTGGCATCGAGATCAATGGACAACAGTTGCCGAACTTCCGATCATTTCTTTTGCCGCGCAGGGACTATCGCATCGACGACAACTGGCATGTGGCGGGTCTTTCCGGAACCGGCAGCAAGGATATCGTAGTCGATGACGCCTTTGTCCCGGAACATCGCAGCATGTCGCATTGGGACTACACTTTGGGGCGGCCGCTCCCCGGATGGGAGATTAATCCTGCACCGCTTTACCGTTTGCCCTTCACGGCGGTTTTCATCAACGCGCTGAGCGCGGCCATACTCGGCGCGTCGACGGGATTCCTTGACGCCTGGATCGAGAGCGGCCGGACGCGTCACGGCGGCCTGGGACTTAAGGTGGCGGAAGATCCTTACTGTCAGAAGCTGGCCGCCGAAGCCAGCTACACGATCAAGAGCGCGGCCACGAAGTTTCTGAACGACTGCGACGAGATGATCGAGACGGCGCGGGCAGGTGAGCCGTTCACGCTCGAGCGGCGGGCCGAATTACGCTACAACACTACGAGATCGGCACAACTCGCGGCGCATGCGGTGGAACGTCTTTTCGAGGCCGGCGGCGGCCATTCGATCTTCCTCGACCATCCGCTGCAACGCCGATACCAGGATATCAAAGGAATGAGGGCACACGCCGCAACGAATCCCGACCCCGCCGCCAAGCTTTACGGGACCGCGCTTTTGGGAGTCCCGATCCTCGAGTTGTTTTTGTAACGGCTGCACGCGAAACGGCGGTTTCGTTCGCACGGTGGCGATCAAAACCTTTTTCGCGGGCGCCCCTTTCAATGTTGCCTTGAGCGGTGCCGAACTAGCTCATTCCGCGTCCAGTCATCCCGGCGCTCTTGCGCGGACGCCCCGAACGGCGCGCGTGCGTCGGCGGTTCGGCCTCCAGGTCATCGTCGAATATAAAAGCGCTCGTGATCTCTGACGAGTCGTCATCAAGGTTGGCCAGTCCCTTCGCACCATTCGTAGGGACGCTCTCGTCTCCACCGTCCCAGCGTTCCACAACCTTCGCTACAGCCGGACGGCCGCCGCGTGTACGCTCCAACTTGCGTTGGCAATCCACGCAGAACAGCACGAAGGGCAGAAGCTTGAGGCGCTGCGGAGGAATTTCCTCTCCACATTCCTCGCAGGTTCCGTAGTCACCGCTTCCCAGGCGGTTGAACGCACCGTCGATCGCGCGCAGCCGCTCTTCAGAGCGTTCGATCAGGCTCGCATGCATCTCGGTCTCGGTCTGCGCACGGGCGATTTCCATATCGTCACCCGGGTCAGTGAGAGCTTCCCCTTCCTGTTCGTATCGCAATTGGCGAACGCGCATCAGCTCTGTATTTCGCAAATGGTTGAGGAGCTCACGCAGAGTTTCCGTCCGGTCTCGATTCATCGGCCCTCTCCACGCCACTGGCTGGCGGCGGACGCAACTGCATAGGCCGTGCCGTGCTTGTCTGTCGTTAATTGCTCTTATTTCTTCCTTTTTGGCTCCTGCTATGTAGCAGGACTGCAACAGATGAGGCCGATCAAAGCTATGACAGGCGTATCTGCCTGATTCTCTCTGAGGTCGCGGAGTTAGCGGTAACGAGCAGGACGAAAACAGGATTCAGAGGCGCGAGCCGCGCTGGCGCAATTCGTTGAGCGGTCGCGTGTTGAGCACATCCGACGGCTCGATCCATCCGCGCCGTGCCTGGTTGACGCCGTACTCTAAAGCGGCGAAGTCGTGCGGATGATGCGCGTCGCTCGAGATGACGACCTTGACGCCGGCACGCTTCGCCGCCATGCAGGCAGTGTCAATCAGATCCAGGCGGTCGGGTTGCGCGTTGACCTCCAGCGCACATCCTTCCTCGTGTGCGGCTCGAAGAACCTCCCGCAGGTCGAAGCCGCTGGCCTCCCGCCGTCCGATCAATCTACCACTGGGATGTCCGATGACGTCGACGTTTGGATTGCGAATCGCGCGCACAAGCCGCCTGGTCATCGCGGAGGTCTCCTGCTCAAGCTTCGAATGGACCGAAGCGACCACCCAATCGAGTTCCTCGAGGACGCCGTCGGGCAGGTCGAGCGTTCCGTCTTCGAGAATATCGACTTCGATTCCGCGCAGCACCTTGATACCGGAAACCTTCGCGCCGACAGCCTCGATCTCGCGCGCCTGCTCGCGCAGACGTTCGGAATCCAGCCCGTGTACCATCGTCAGGCGTTGCGAATGGTCAGTGATTGCGAAGTATTCGAGACCGCTCGCTGCGGCCCGACGCGCCATCTCGCGGATCGTGGCGCGCCCGTCGGTCCAGGTGGAATGGGTGTGCAAATCACCGCGCAAATCAGAGCGTTGGAGCAAAGCGGGCAACCGATGCTCGAGTGCGGCCTCGACCTCACCCCGATCCTCGCGCAGCTCGGGAGGAACCCAATCCATCCCCAGCGCTTCGTAGATATCACCCTCTTCGGCTCCCGCAATCGCTCGCTCGCCGCGAAAGAGCCCGTATTCATTGAGCAACAGTCCATGGGTCTGGGCGATACGCCGGATATGCACGCCATGTGCCTTGGAGCCGGTGAAATAGACCAGCGCCGCGCCCCAACTCGCGCGAGGCACCACCCGCAAATCGACTTGCAGCTTGTCGCCGATAACAACGGTCGCCTTGGTCTCGCCGGCGCCAAGCTTGTTGGTGACGCCTGGAAACTCCAGGAAGCGCCGAATCGATGGTTCCGCTTCGCTAGCGGCGACCAGTACGTCGAGGTCACCGACGGTATCGCGCCGGCGGCGAAAGCTCCCCGCCACTTCAACCCGCTTTACTTGAGCGCAGCCACGCAGATGCGCGATCAGGTCATTCGCGGTCAAAGCCGCCTCTGCATACTGCATGCGATGAGCGGCTTCCTCTACCGTATGCACGAGCGATTTTACGATGCGCTCTTCCAGCTTGGGACCGAACCCGCGAATAGTCCGCAATTGTCCGGCCTCGGCGGCGCGCCTGAGGTCCTCACGATTGCGAATATGCAGCCGCTCGGCGAGCAACCTGATTCGTTTGGGTCCGAGTCCGCCAACATTGCGCAAATCCAACAGACCGGCGGGGAAACTGCCTTTCAACTCTGCGCGCAGCGGCAGGTCGCCGGTCGCGGCCAGGGTTGCAATCTTGTCCGCTAGATCCGCCCCTATCCCGGGAATCTCGTCGAGCTTTTCGCGCGAAAGCGCGGCCACCTGTTCGGGATAATCGCGCACTGTGCGTGCCGCGTTCCGGTAAGCGCGTACACGAAAGAAATTCTCGCCGCCGAGTTCAAGCATGTCGGCGATCTCGTCGAAGACGCTTGCGATCTCGTCGTTTCGCATCGTCGGTTCGCGGTTAACAAGCGGTCCCTGAAGCTGAGCACCGATCCTGACGGTATCGCGCCGGATTTTCAACCAACGACCGTACTCCGGCTCACGAGATAAAGGACTGCTTGCCAAGGGATTAAGTGTTAAACTTATCTACGCTTGCTCGTTGGAAACTAAACGCAGGTAGCATGAACTCATCATCGACTTCGGAGTTCCATTCTGGCACAACGCGCTGACGTGTCTCTGAGAGAAAGCACCCGTCATTGGACATTTGGAGTTAAGGCTACGGCTGAAGTCGCTTAAAGTTTTTCGTAACTGCATTTAGAAACGTCTTGACTCATGTTAGACAAACATTTATTTGTAAACGAGCAAGCGAGAGTTAGTAGCACTCTCTAGTACTTGGGGGTTGGAATAGCGCTGTTAAGGCTCAGCTGACGCAAGGCGAGATTGCGAAAGGGTGGGGGCTCAACTCTTCGGATATTCTATCAGGAGGGCGACGACCCAATGGAGCTTCTAACCAGGATTTTCGTAATGGCGCGCGAGTGGCAAAAGGGCCAGACGATGACGGAATACGCACTGATCCTTGCCGCCGTCGCCGTGGTCGTGTTCGTAACTTACGAGATACTGGGCCAGGACATCAACGCACTGGTTCAGAGCATCGACGGCGACCTCGCGACCTAAGCAGATCGTGACTAAGGGCCGCGATGCTTGGCTGGCGGATTGAGAAACTTAAACGAGCTTGAGTTAGCGCGGGGCGGATTTGCACGCGGCTAAACAGGATAGGAAAAAGAAAAACGGAGGACTCGAAGGATGGAGTTTCTTACCAGGCTGTTCGTAAAGGCGCGTGAGTGGCAGAAGGGTCAGACGATGACCGAGTACGCGCTGATTCTGGCGGCGGTCGCCGTCGTGGTGTTCGTAACCTACGAGATCTTGGGCCAGGACATCAACTCGCTGGTCAAGAGCATCGACACCGACCTCGCGACCTGACCATCGCGCAATTGCGGCCGCGGAGGAGCGTTCAGCTCCTCCGCCCGCCGAGTTGCCGGGCATTGCCGACGGCGTACAGTTTCTAGACGAGTACGCCCGCTTTGCGTAACTGCTCGACCTTGTCGCGAGTGTAGCCGAGCAGGGACTTCATAACCTCTTCGGTGTCTGCACCACGCACCGGGGCGGAACTGCGCACGCTGCACGGCGTTCCAGACATTTTCCACGGAATTCCGGCGTGGATGCGCTCCCCGACCTCTGGATGAGGTAAGCGAACCAGGTAGCCGCGCTGCTCGAGATGCGGGTCTTCGGCGAGATCCTTATTGCTCATTGCCGGGAAGGCGGCGACACCCGCGGCCTGAAGCGCCCGCGTGATCTGCCAACGGTCGCGCGCGCGCGTCCACTCCGAGACGATCTGATCGAGCGCGGCCTCGTTCTGCTTGCGTAAGGCAGCGGTGGCGAAACGCGGATCTTGCGCCAGTGCAGGTTTCTCCATTACTCGGCACAGTGACTTCCATTCTTCCTCGCTGCCCACGGCGATCGAGACCCAGTCGTCGTCGCCGGCCGCGCGATAGCATTCATTCGGCGCCATTAAGCGATCGTGGTTTCCGATGCGTGCGGGCTCGCGCCGATTAATTTCATATTCGAGCAGTCCTTCCGGTACCATTACCAGAGCGGTCTCCAGCTGCGACTGATCGATATATTGGCCCTCGCCGGTGAGCGCACGATGGGCCAGCGCCGCCAGCAAAGCGAACGCTCCGAAGACGCCCGCGTTGGGGTCGGGATACGAGATGCCGATTTCCCCCGGTTCGCCGCCTTCGTAACCGGTTCCAAAGAACATTCCGGACGCCGCTGAGGCCGGCGGGCCGTAACCGATGAAGCCCCTGAACGGTCCGGTCTGACCGTAGCCCGACATCGAGATCATGATGAGATTGGGTTTGAATTTGCGCAGCCTGTCGTAGCCAAGCCCGAGCTTGTCCATCACGCCCGCGGCGAAATTGTCGGCTACGATATCGCATTGCTTGACCATGTCCCCCACTAACTCGACCGCCTCCGGACGCGCCAGGTTCATCAGGATCGATTTCTTGCCCTGGTTGTACTGGTTGAAATATCCGGCACGGTTGGGTCCGGAAACGTCATCGGCAAACGGTGGAAGCAGCCGGGTAGGGCAGGCCGGCCGCGCGGTGGTCTCGATACGGATCACTTCTGCGCCAAGATGGGCCAGCTGCATGGTGCAGAAGGGACCAGCCCAGGCCCAGGTGAAATCGAGCACGCGGATTCCTGAAAGCGGCAGATCAGCCATTGTTATACCCTCCTCGAGGTCAGACGATCCCGGACTGGCGCAGGGCCGTGAACTGCTCCTTGCCAACCCCTAGTTCGCCGCAAAAAATCTCCTCCCCATGCTCGCCCAGTTGCGGCGCCGGCCGGCGCAGCGCCCACTGAGTATTGCCGTAGCGGGAGGGCATGCCGGGCAGCTTCAGCGTGCCCATTCCCGGCTGATCGATTTGGACAAAGAAATTGCGCTCGCGGAGATGCTCGGTTTCGTATAGCTGGCGCATCGTGTTGACCGGCGCGAAGGGAATCCGCCGCTGCTGCGCCTCGCGGTAAAGATCCTGCACCTTCCAGCCGCTCAGCCACTCCGTCATCAAAGCTTTCAGCGCGTCCAGATTCCGGCCCCGAGCGAGACGGTCGGTGAACAGCTCATCGTTGGCCCACTCGGGATTTCCCATGAACTCGACCAGACGCTTCCACTGATCTTCCTCGACGGCGAGGACGAAAATCTTGCCGTCGAGACAATCCGCGATGAACCAGGGCCCGAGCGCGCGATTGCCCAGGCGTGAGGTCACGCGGCCCGCATACGTATAATGCATCAGGTTCATCTCGAGCATTGCAGCGACCACCTCCTGCTCCGAGATGTCGATCGCCTGGCCCCGGCCGGATTTGAGCCGATGAAAATATGCGGCGAGCGTGGCGATAGCGGCGTGCGCTCCGCCCTGCAGATCGCACTGGCTGCCGAAGCACTTGAGCGGCGGCAAATCAGGGTAGGGCGATGCGCCCGGACTCAGGGTGGCCCATCCCGAGGCGTTGCTCACCGTCAGTTCGTACCCTCTGTAGTTGGCGTACGGCCCCGTATCGCCGAACATCGAGACCGAGGTCACGATTAAGCGCGGATACTTCGCGCACAGCGCCGCGCTGTCCAGTCCGTGCGCTGCGCGCTCGGATGGCGCCACGTTATGAATCAGCACGTCGGCGCGCTCGAGCAGGCTCGCCAGCAATTTCTGGCCCTCGGGGCGGGTCAGGTCGGCGACCACGCCGCGCTTGTTCGTATTCAAATAGACGAAAAGTCCGCTCTTCCCGGGATCGGGCCGATCATTAGGAAACGGACCGCGCCGCCGCGTTAGGTCGCCGCCCGGCGGTTCGACCTTCACGACCTCCGCGCCCAAATCGGCGATGAGCTTGGCGCCGAAAGCGGCCGAAATTCCCTCACCACACTCGACAATTTTGATCGCGCTGAAGGGCGATCGTGGGTTTGCCTCCACTTGCGTACCCCCTGGATAGATCTGATAGCGCCGATGCCTTTGTCCCTCGGCTTCTCGACCTTCGCAAAGTCTGATCAACCGGTCCTTGCCGCCCCACGGCGTCCTTGACGTCGGTAGCATCGTGCGGCGGCGAAGCCGCGTCAACCACGGCCCGCCGATCGCATTTTCTCAAGTTCGCGCTCGCGCAGGTCGCGCCGCCGGATCTTGCCCGTGACGGTCATCGGGAACTCGTCGATAAACTCGAATTCCCGTGGATATTCGTGCGCTGCCAACCGCTTCTTGACGTGCTGCTGGATTTCCTCGATTAGCTGCTGCGACGGATGATGCCCTGGCAGGAGCTTGACGAAAGCCTTGATCGCCTGTCCGCGCCGCTCGTCCGGCACCCCGATCACGGCGCAAGACGCCACCGCACTGTGCTCGATTATCTTGGCTTCGACCTCGGCCGGACCGACGCGATATCCCGAGGTCTTGATCACATCGTCGCCGCGTCCCTGGAAATAGACGTAACCGTTGTCGTCCATGTGCCCGATATCACCCGTCAGGCACCATTGGCCGGCAAACTTCTCGCTCATCGCGGCCGGACTCTTCCAATATTCCTTCATCACGACGGGGCTGTCCCTGCGAATCGCGATTTCGCCGGTTTCGCCGGACTTTACCGGCGTGCCGTCGCGGATAATCGCGACGTCGTGGCCCGGGTAGGGCTTGCCCAGCGGTTCGAGGATAGGTTTCTCCAGCGCCGAGCAGTTCCCGATGAAATAGTTCGCTTCCGTCTGGCCGAAGGCCTGGTTGAACTGTACTTGCAGTTGCTCGTCGACCCAGCGCGCAAGTTCGGGGCTGACGGGTTCGGCCCCGCTCACGATACAGCGCAGGCGCAGATTGCGGTACTTTTCTCGCGGATTCTTGATCTCGCGTAATCCCTTCAACACCGTCGGCGGATAAAGCCCGACCGTAGCACCGTATTTTTCCACCAGCCGGAACATCACGTCCGGATTGAACCGTTCCTTGCTGCGGTAGGCCAGCACCGGGATTCCATACGGCCAGATAGCGAGCAGCCCGTCGAGCAACCCTCCTGCCCATGCCCAGTCGGCAGGACTGTAATAGAGGTCGCCGTCGCGCAGGAAATTGTACGAATAGTCGATCCCGTTATGGCCAAGCACGTATCGCGCCGCGTGCAGCACGCCCTTCGGATCGCCGGTCGTGCCCGAAGTGTACATCAGCAGCACCGGATCCTCTGCGCTGCTCCGAGACATGCTGAAATCGTCAGAGGCGGCGGCAATCAGATCATCAAACCCGAGACCTCCCTGCTTCCCGCCGGCGACAATCAGGTGCTTGAGGTCCGGCACATCGTTGCGTATCGGTTCGATTTTTTCGAGGCTTTCCGGCTCCAGCATCAGGACGCGCGCCGAACTGTTGGTGAGGCGATAGCGCAACGCATCGGTGCCGAACAGTTTCGATATCGGCAGCGCGATCGCCCCGATTCGGTAGCATGCGATATGCGCGATCGCCGTCTCGGGCCGTTGCGGCAGATGAATCGCGACGACGTCTCCGCGCTTGACGCCGAGTCCCGCCAGCGCGTTGGCGAATCGACGGCTGAGCGCGCCGATTTGCCCGAACGTGTACTTCTCGACGCGTCCCTCGTCATCCTCATAGAAGAGCGCCGGCTTGTCGCGCAGGTCGGTATGGCGGTCGATGCAATCGATCGCGACGTTGTAGTCGGCCGGGATGTTCCATCGGTGACGTGCGCGGGCGTCTGCGATACTGTTTGCTCCTTTGACCGTTTGTTCACGAAGCCCAATCGGAGCCATGCTAGCTGTCCTCCAGGCACGCCTGACGCGTCTTGCACGTAATTCTTAGCCCAGGCGCCGTGTGATGTTAACCTTGGACGCGTGGACCGTGGGCCGGGCCCTGCTATACGGAGCGAAATATGGCGAAAATCTTAGTCCTCCAGCACCATCCCGCCGAGAACCTCGGATCTATCACCGACGCCCTCGAAGATGCCGCGCTGGCATGGCAATACGTGCGCGTCTTCGACGGTCATCCGATACCGCAGGACACCAGGGGGGTGGGCGGACTCATCGTGATGGGCGGCCCCGAGACCGTTTATCACCTTGATCGCTACCCGTACCTGCGCGAGGAGATGCGGCTAATCGAGGACGCGCTCAAGGAGAACAAGCCCTTCCTCGGCGTATGCCTCGGCAGCCAGCTTCTCGCCGCGACTCTCGGCGCTACCGTCAGACGGGGCGAGAGCAGGGAGATCGGATGGTATCCCGTGCGTCTTGGCGACGCGGCGAAGGAGGATCGCCTGCTGCGCGGCCTGCCGGCGGACTTCGTCCCCGCGCACTGGCATAGCGATGTCTTCGATCTGCCCGCCGGCGCGATCGCCCTGGCTTCGTCGGAGAAAACCCCGCTCCAAGCCTTTCGCTACGGCGACCAAGCCTACGGGATTCTCTTCCATGCCGAAATGACGCTCGAAATTCTCGAGGCGCTGGTAACTGAATTCCGCGACGGCCTCAAGCGCGTCGGGATCGACGGCGACGCCATCCTCGCACAAGCGCCGGCTTACCTGCCGCAACTGGCAGAAATCGGTGCGGCGATTTTCAGCCGCTGGGCTCGCCCGATCGAGGGCACCTAAGCCCGAACTGGCGTGTCCGGTCTTGATGTCGCATAATTGTTTCAGGCCAGTTCAACCTTCAGGAGGACTTGCGATGGCGGCGAGGGTGCACGTTCATCTGAGTGTTGCGGATCTCGAGGCCAGCCGGGAATTCTACGAGAAGTTCCTGGGGGTCGCGCCGGTCAAGGTGAAATCCGACCTGGTGAAATTCGTCCCCGAACTCGCCCCGATCAACCTTGCGCTCTCGCCCGTCCGCCGAGACATGGGCACAAGCCGTGCCCTGAACCATCTTGGCGTCGAAGTGGAATCCAACGACGCCGTGATGCGCCACCTCAATCGGGCAAAGGCTGCCGGAATCCCGGTGCGCGAGCAGCTAAACGTCACCTGCTGCTACGCGAACCAGAGCAAATTCTGGGTCATCGATCCCGACGGCGTGGAATGGGAAATCTACCACGTCAATTTCGACACCGTCGAAAAGCACGGCGGTGGAGTCGAAGTTACGCGCTCTGCGCCGCAACCGGGCGCGACGGGGTAAACCGCACCGGCATGTGCTTGATGCCGGCGACGAAGTTCGAACGCAACCGCTCCGGCGCTCCCGCCAGCTCGAGCTCCGGCATTCGCTTCATCACCTGCTCGACCATCACGCGCATCTCCAGCCGCGCCAGATGCGATCCGATACAGAAATGCTCGCCGTGCCCGAACGCCAGGTGATCGTTGGGTGTGCGCATAACGTCGAAGCTCTCGGCCGCCCGGAAGACCTCCTCGTCGCGATTCGCCGAGGCGTTCCACACCACGACTTTGTCGCCCTCGCGGATTTTCTCGCCGCGCAGTTCGGTCTCCTTGCGCGCCGTCCGCAGGATATGCGTCACCGGCGTGGTCCAGCGCAGGAATTCCTCGATCGCGCTCGGCAGGATCGATAGGTCGTTGCACAACTTGATCCGCTGCGCCGGATTGTTGATCACCGCGAGCATCCCGCCCGAGGTCGCATTGCGCGTCGTTTCCTGTCCCCCGATGATCAGCAGGAAACAGTTGAACAGGATCTCGAGATCGGTGAGCTTGGTGCCGTCGATATCGCCCAGCGTAAACGCGCTGATCAGGTCGCTGCCCGGATTCTTGCGCCGCTCATCGATCAGCTTGGCGAAATAGCTGAAGAACTCGGCCTGCGCGTTGCGCCCGGTCTCCATCGCACTGCGACCCTGATTGTATTCCGGGTCCTGCGTGCCGATCGACTGGTTGCCCAGCGCGTACATCTGGTCGCGATATTCCACCGGAATTCCTAGCATCTCGCAGATCGCCGCCGTCGGCAGCTTGCCCGCGATGTCGACCACGAAATCGCACTCGCCGCGCTCGATTACCGAGTCGATTATCTCGTCGCAGATTTTCCTGACCTCCGGCGCATACGCATTGATCGCGCGCGGCGTGAATCGGCGGCTTACCACCTGCCGGATTTTGTTGTGCCGCGGCGGGTCGGTCAGGATCATCATCATTCCTGAACCCGCCTGGTCCGGCACTACGTTGTCGAACTGCAGCGAAATCCCGCGCTCCGAACTGTACGTCCCCGGATCGTGGTAGACGCGCAGCGCGTCGTCGTATTTCGTGACCGCCCAGAAGCCGCGCCCCTTGCGCTCATGCCAGTACACCGGCGCCTGGCGACGCAACTGCGTGAACGCCGCGTACGGGTCTCCATGGAGGAACAGGTCGAGATCGGTCAGATCGATCTGCTCGAGCGTCATCGGCCGCGCCCTCCCGCGTTACTTGTCTTCGAGGACCGTGATGGCCTGCTTCGGGCACACACGCACCGCCTTCAACACGCGCTCGCGCATCGATTCCGGCGGATGCTCGTTCAGGACATAGAGCTTGTCGTCGTCCCGCACCTCGAAAATCTCGGGTGCAACCTGCACGCAGCGGGCGTTACTCTCGCAACGGTCGTAGTCGACTACGATTTTCGTAGGCTTTGGCTCCCGGGTGGATTTCAGGATGAAATCTTAGGCTATCCATGGGCAGCGGCCAAGCGGGGAAATCCTGCGATCGTCCGCCAGTCGCCCGGCTTCAACGAAAGGGCAGGGCGCCGCGATTTTCACTTGCCGCTTCGCCCCGCATCAGCGCCCTCAATCTCCAGCAGCCGCCGCTTATACTCGAGACCCCAGCGGTATCCCGTGAGCGATCCGTCGGCGCCGATCGCGCGATGGCACGGGATTACGATCGCGATCGGGTTGGAACCGTTCGCGTGTCCCACCGCGCGCGACGCGCTGGCGCGCCCTATCCGGCGCGCAATTTCACCGTAGGATCGGGTCGCGCCGCGCGGTATGGTGCACAGCTCGTTCCACACCGCCGCTTGAAACGGTGTCGCCCGGATATCGATCGGAACCTCCATCTCCGCCGTGTCGCCGATCGCGAACCCGACGATTTCTCGCGCGAGTCTCGCGCTCTCGCCGTCGCCGGACGCAATCTCCGCTCTCGGATAGTCGGCCCGCAATTCTGTCTCCAGATAGGCGGAGGATTCGTGGACGCCGAGCCAGGCGAGGCCGCGTCCGGTCGTCGCCGCCAGGATTTTCCCAAAGGGCGAATCGAGAATCGCATAGCCCATCCGCGCGCCCGCCCCTCCGATGCCATAACTCGCCCCGGCAACGCTCAACCGGCCGTGCCCGCGACCGTAACGTATACAACCGCAATTCATGTCCATCTCCGTCCACCTTCCTTTGGCGCGCCCCTGTGAACAGTTTCAACCCCGCGGCGCTTCGCTTGTGAACAGATGTCACTTTTGAGGGATTAAGCTCGAATCCCCTTACGTGATAACCTTAATGCTCAATTCGGCTGGGTGGGGCATGCTGCGGACCAGGGAAGAACTCGAAGAGATCGAAGCGCGAACCCTCGCGCCCTATGCGATGCGCGCGTGCGAAAGCCGTGGCCGGCGCTTTGCCGAGCCGCCCCATCCGATGCGCACCGCCTTCCAGCGCGACCGCGATCGCATCATCCATTCCGCCGCCTTTCGCCGCCTCGAATACAAGACCCAGGTCTTCGTCAATCACGAGGGTGATTACTACCGCACCCGCCTGACCCATACGATGGAGGCGGCGCAGATCACTCGCACGGTCGCGCGCGCCCTCGGGCTCAACCAGGATCTTGCCGAAGCGGTGGCGCTTGCGCACGATCTCGGACATACCCCGTTTGGCCATGCCGGCGAGCGCATTCTCAACGATCTGATGCGCCCGCACGGCGGTTTCGACCACAACGCGCAGAGCCTGCGGACCGTTGACTGGATCGAAGTGCGTTATCCGGCTTTCAGGGGACTTAATCTGACCTTCGAGGTGCGCGAGGGCATCGTCAAGCACTCAGCCTTCAAGGGCCGTCCCGAAGTCGCGGAATTCGACGCCGAGCTCTACCCCTCTCTCGAAGCTCAGATCGTCGATCTGGCCGATGAAATCGCCTACCTGGCGCACGACGTCGACGACGGCCTCAAGGCCCAGATGCTGACTGCCGCGGATCTCGAAGCCTCCCGGCTTTACCGCGATGCCGTGGCCGCATCAGGCGCCGGCAATCCGCCGATGGCCGAGGGGGTCGCCCGCTACCAGACCGTCATTCGCATGATTAACACGATGGTGACGGACCTGGTCTCGAACATCGACCGCGAAACCGATTGCGCCCGCGTTTCCAGCGTCGATGGCGTCAGGCAGGCGGGTAGGGCGCTGGCGTGCTTCAGTCCGCCGATGGCCAAACAGGTCACCGAACTGAAGCAAATCATGCGCGACCGCCTCTATCGCCATTACCGCGTCGTCCGGATGACCGAAAAGGCGGGTAGGGTGCTCGCGCGCCTGTTCGAGAGCTACATGAGCGAACCGCGCCAGTTGCCCGAGCACGCCGTGATGCGCGTCGAACGCGACGGAGAGCCGCTGCCGCGGGTGATCGCTGACTATATTGCCGGGATGACGGATCGGTTTGCGCTCGACGAATACCGCAAACTGTTCGACCCGGATGAACGTGTCTGAAGGCTGAAGCAGGAGTGGGGTGGTGGTTGTGACCAAGGTCCGGCAACGCAAACGGCTTACGATTCTGCGCGACGATCATATCGGCGACCCGATCGGTGCGATGTTCCTCGATTGCTCGCCCGAGTATCAGGACGCGATCCTGGATCGCCTCGGCGACTACCTCGGACGGCGCGTGAAAATTCTCAAGCTCGAACTCGCCACCGACCGCGCGGAGGTCGAAATCGAGGTGCGCTCGATGGCCGAGGAGGCCGCCCGCCTGGCCGCAACCGCCCGCGATCTCAGCCGCAAGGGTGCCCGCCGCGGCGCGATGTCCATGCTGCGCGACGCCCTCCAACTCGACCCGGTCAATCGCAATGCCGCCCTCGCCCTCGGCCTGCTCCTTGCCGAACTCGAACAGTATCCCGAAGCGCTCAAGTATCTGAAGCTCGCGCGCGAGTGCGGGACCGACGATGCCGAGTTGCTCTATTCCCTCGGCCGCGTCTCCCTCAATATCGACCGCACCGCCGCCGCCATCGACTATTTCGAGCGCGCCTTCGAACTCGACCCGGGCCATTTCGCCGTCCGCCGCGCCCTGACCGAGCTAGGGCGCAAGCCCAAACCCCATCTCAAACGGCCGCGTACTGAAAAGCCCCAACCTTGGCTCGCTCCCGTCCCGAAGGGGAATGGCCAGTTCGAGCCACAGGCATGACCGCCGCCTCCGGCACCCTCGGGCGGTGGCGCATTATCCGGCCCATCTCTATGATTGGTGCGCTATGCGATTAAAGACTTTTCTGACCACGGCATCGGGCGGCACGCTGGGGGCTGCCCTGATTTGGGCCGCCTCGGCAAGTTTACATAATATATCTTATGCGAAGTTGGATGGGGCGGGCGTCTGGCGCCGGTCTGCGGCATGGGCCGCCGATTCGTCGCCCAAGCAGGCCGCGCCCGACGCTCGCCTCAAAGCCGCATTACAGAAGCGTCTGCTGGTGCCCAATCCTGCGGATCTGACCATCGGTCCGCCGGCACCGGGACCGTTCCCCGGCACGACCAGCCGCACCATCACGATTAGCGCCGCCGAGGGTCAGAAGTTCCAGGTCGAGTTCTTCAGCAACGCCGCCGGCGACAAGGGCGTCCTGGCGCAACGCTTCGCCCTCTTCGACATGGCGCACCCGTGGGAGCAGGTCGACCTGAAAGCGCTGCACCTGGACAATCGCGCGACCCTGGGCCCCGCCAACGCGCCGATCCAGTTGGTCGAGTTCGCGGACTTCCAATGCCCCTACTGCGCCCGCGCCTTTGGCGAGGTCGAAACAGTGGTCAATACGACCTACAAGGGGCGCATTCACCTGGTTTGGAAGAATTTCCCCCTCGCCGTCCATCCGTGGGCCGAACAGGCGGCTATCGCCGCCGAATGCGCCCGCGAGCAGAATCCCGCCGCCTTTTGGACCATGGCCGGCAACTTCTACCGCGATCAGAACGAGATCAGCGTGCAGAACCTGCGTGAACACATCGACCGCTACGTGAGCTCGCTCAGCCTGGACGCGAAGGCCCTCAATGCCTGCGTCCTGGGCAACGACGCGGAAGCCCGCATCGAACAGGACAAGAAGGACGGCGCCGCCATCCATCTCAACTCGACGCCGACCTTTCTCATCAACGGCATCCCAGTGATCGGCTTGCCGAGCAGCAACGTCTTCGATTTCGTGATTACGTCACAGTTGCAGGAGCGCCACGCCTCTCGCTAGAGCATCCATCCCATGTCGCCGCCCGCGCAGCATCTCTGCAAAACACACTTGTGTTGATCTGCAACGGTTCCCCGAAGCCGTAGCTGATTCGCAGCGCCCTAGTGCGGATTGGCCGCAGATGGCGTTGCGACAGTCCCGCTGACAGTGGCTTTTTCGCCCGTCGGCTTCGCCGGCGGTGGCACATCCACTGCCTTAGATGTCAATGGTGAAATCTCGGGCTTCGCGCCCAGGCTCGCGAGCGCTTCAACCACGTCCGGCCGTTCGACTCCGAAAGGATCGCGCTTAAGGAATGCCTGGTAGGCGGCGATGGCGCCCTTTTGGTCGCCCAGCTTCGCTAGCATCCGCGCGCTGCCAAGCTCCGCTCTCCCCCGCTCCGGTCCTTCGATCGCGGCAGCACGCACGTAGGCTTCGCGCGCCTTCCTGAAGTCTCCGAGGTCCTCGTTGGCAACCCCAAGCTGGCAGAGGGCAAGCTGCGTAAACGGCGCGGGGCCATCCCCATCCAGGTAGGCGGTCAGGGCGTCGCGGGCTTTAGCTGGCTGCCCCTGGTCCAGATAGACGCTCGCGAGGTAGAAGCGCGAAAGGCGCCCCAGCGTGCGATGGGGTCGGCTGTCGGCAAGCTGCGTGAAGCCCTGTTCCGCGGCCTTGTAGTCCTTGCGGTCGACCGCGCCGACGGCATCGTAAAAGTCCGCCGCCGCGAGCCGCTCCTGATGCTGCGAGTAGAACTGGAACGCAAAACCCAGCGCTACGATCGCGACTAGTCCGGCTGCGCCGAGGATGATGCGCGTAACGTTGTGCTGGACGAAATCGACGGTTTGATCGAGAAAACTGATGAACTCGTCGGGTTGCTTGAGCTCCTTGCGCGAGAGCTTGCGACGGGTCGTGGTCGCCATCGGGCGAACTCAGGCCAGGCCGGGCGTGAGGCCAGGCGCCGGAACCTTTCTGGCGCGCGAAGTGGCGCTCACATCTTGTACTTGAAATCGTCGGGCGACATCTTCTCGAGGATCTCCGACCATTTGTCGCGGGAAACTCCGGCGAGATTCTGGTCGGTAGCGGCCGCGCCCTGCTCTGCCGCTTCGTGCAGTTCGCTCGAAACCTCGAGCACCGCCTTCGCCACGTAGATCGGAGCGGTCAACAAGCGCACCACGGTCATCATCCTGGGCGATGCCGATCCTTTTTTCCTCCCTCTTGCTTCGCGGTGGGAAGGTCCGTTGCCGGCGGCGGTTGCAGCGGTCGGCGCGTCAGCATGTGCATCGG
>DASPQS010000124.1:0-4421 GCA_035624865.1 Binataceae bacterium (SeqCode)
GATGAAATCAAGCGCAGAATCCAGCTTGCGGCCGAAGGCACCGACTTGTGCATCGTTGAAGTGGGCGGCACGGTCGGCGACATCGAAAGCCTGCCATTCCTCGAAGCGATCAGAGAATTCAGATGGGACCTCGGACGCGAAAATGTACTTTACGTGCATCTCACCCTTGTGCCGTTCATCCCGGCTGCAGGTGAACTCAAGACCAAGCCGACGCAGCATAGCGTCAAGGAGTTGACAGGACTTGGAATCCAGCCGGACCTGTTGCTCTGCCGCTGCGACCGGCCCCTCGAGAAGAAGTTCAAGGCCAAGATCGCGCATTTCTGCAACGTCGAAGAGAACTGCGTAATCGCCGCAGAGGACGTCGCGAGCATCTACGAGGTTCCGCTCAAATTCCACGAGGAAGGGCTCGACCAGCGTGTGGTCGAGAAGCTCAACATATGGACCGGCCAGCCCAACCTGGCCAAATGGCGCCGGCTGGTGAAGACCGCGCAGAATCCAAAGGTCACGGTCAACGTCGCGGTCGTCGGTAAGTATGTGAACCTGGTGGATTCCTACAAGAGTCTGCATGAGGCGATTACCCACGGGGCCCTCGCCAACGAAGCTCGCGTGCAAGTTGATTATGTCGACTCCGAGGAACTTGAAAAGGGTGATGCCGCCGAACGCCTAAAGGGTGCGCACGCGATTATAGTACCGGGTGGCTTCGGTGAGCGCGGCACCGAGGGCAAGATTCGC
Organism: Binataceae bacterium (SeqCode); assembly: GCA_035624865.1. Taxonomy (GTDB): domain Bacteria; phylum Desulfobacterota; class Binatia; order Binatales; family Binataceae; genus JASHZA01. Next base: position 733 of record DASPQS010000124.1, read on the forward strand.
GCGGTCCGCTATGCGCGCGAGAGCGGCGTGCCCATTCTGGGGATTTGCTTCGGCCTGCACATGATGGTGATCGAGGCCGCGCGTGATTTGATCGGGCTCAAACGCGCCAATTCCACCGAGATCACCCCGGATTCACCCGACCCGGTCATACACATCATGGAGTCGCAGAAGGATGTCGCAAAGAAGGGTGGAACGATGCGGCTGGGTGCTTATCCATGCCAGATTCGCGCGGGATCGCTCGCCGCTTCACTGTATCGGCGCGCTAAGATTTCCGAACGCCATCGCCATCGTTACGAGGTGAATAACAGTTATCGCGCGGCGCTCGAGAAGGCGGGTCTCATCGCGACCGGAACCTCGCCCGACGATCGGTTGGTCGAAATCATGGAACTCAAGGGGCATCCGTGGTTCCTCGGATGCCAGTTCCACCCGGAGTTAAAGTCCCGTCCGCTCGACTGCCATCCGCTGTTTCGAGGGCTGGTTCGCGCGGCGGTGCAGCGGCGCGCGGCACAGGCACCCGGACGTTCCAAGGTGCGAGAACTCAGGACCGCATGATGAAGGTGGCAGAGGTTCAGGCCGGCGGCGTGGTCTTCGGCGGAGCACAGCTCGCCGTTATCGCCGGGCCCTGCGTAATCGAGAGCCTCGAATCTAGCCTCCTTCATGCCGATCGGATCGCTCGAATTTCACGCGCCAGCGGCGTTCCGATCGTGTTCAAGTCATCATTCGACAAAGCCAACCGTACCAGCCATTCGTCGTTTCGCGGCCCCGGTCTCGAACAGGGGCTCGAAATCCTTGCGCGCGTCAAACGCGAAACCGGCTTACCCGTGCTGACAGACATTCACGAACCGGCACAAGCTGCGGCGGCGGCCACCGTGGTTGACATCCTGCAAATACCGGCATTGCTCTCGCGCCAGACAGACCTTGTTGCGGCGGCAGTTCGCACCGGCGCGGTAGTCAACCTCAAGAAGGGGCAGTTCCTTGCTCCGTGGGACATGAAAGCGGTAGTGGCCAAGGCTGAAAGCTTCGGTAACCGGCGTATCCTCGTCACCGAGCGCGGCTTTTCTTTCGGCTACAATAACCTCGTGACCGACTTGCGCGCACTGGTGATCATGCGAAGCTTCGGTTACCCGGTCGTCTTCGATGCCACCCATTCAGTGCAGCTTCCGGGCGCCAGCGGCGAACGTTCCGGCGGCCAGCGTGAGTTCGTGGCACCATTGGCGCGCGGGGCGGTCGCTGTCGGTGTCGACGCCGTCTTCATGGAGGTGCACGAGGACCCCGACCGTGCGCTCAGCGACGGTCCGAATTCCTACCCGCTGGAATTAGTGCCGGCACTGCTCGACGAGTTAAAGCGCATCCATGAACTGATGCATGCGAATCGGTAGCTCAAACTAGCGCCGCCGTGTTGATCCGGTTCTTGCTGTGGATTCGGCTTGAGCGCGACTCTTGCGAGGCCATGCCGCCCCGGCAGACGATTGGGCCAAGTGCCAGGTTGCAGCGATGCCGCCCGCAACACAAATCCTGATTTCTCCGCGCGCCTCCGAACGCGCTACCGCGGCTCGTGAATGGCTGGCTACGATTGCACCTGCGACTCCGGCACTGGTGCTCGCGGCGAACCAGGAAGCCGCCGATGATTTGGTGCGGGGCCTCGCGGCAAAGCGCGGCGCGCTCTTCGCGATTGACCGCCTGACACTCAATCGGCTCGCAGGCCTGCTCGCCGCTACCTACATGGCCGAGAACGGGCTGGCGCCGGCCGCGGGATTGGCCGGGGAAGCGGTTGCGGCGCGCACCGTTTTTCGGATGAAGGGCGACCCTTGTCTGGGATACTTCGAGCCGGTGCTCGAGCGGCCTGGTTTTCCCGGCGCATTGGCGCGAACGCTCGCCGAGTTGCGTATGGCCGGCGTGACGACCACGGACTTGCAGGCACTGGATGCGCGCGGGGCTGCGTTAGCGGCGTTGCTGGAACGCTTCGAGGCGGAGTTGCGCGAATCCAGACTGCTCGACCGCGCCGGAATCCTGACGGCAGCCACGACTGCGCTCGCATCAGCAACGGCCTCGCGCTTTGTCGGGATACCGATACTGCTTTTCGATCTCGCGATCGAGAGCGCTGCCGAGCGCGATTTCCTCGCGGCGCTCAGTGCGCGCGCTCAGCAGACAATGGCCACATTGCCAGCCGGCGAGTCGCGGACCCATCGGCTAATCGCCGCTGCCCTGGGCGCAAGCCAGAACTGCGGGGGCCCAACCGCTGGGCTACCCGATGACGCGACCTCGCTTGCCAGCCTTCAGGAGCATCTGTTTGGCGATGAGCTCCCGCCGAAAGCTTCACTCGACGATTCCGTTACGTTGCGATCTGCCGCGGGCGAGATGCAGGAATGCGTCGAGATCGCGCGGCAAATTCAGGCCGAAGCTAAACGCGGTATCACCTTCGACCGGATTGCCGTGCTGTTGCACGCGCCGGTCCGCTATGCGCCCTACCTCGAGGAGGCGCTGCACCGCGCCGGCATTCCGGCGTGGTTCGCGCGCGGGACTACGCGTCCAGAGCCTGGGGGACGAGCCATGCTAGCGCTGCTCAACTGCGCGAGCGACAGATTTTCGGCCCGCCGATTCGCGGAGTATCTCTCGCTCGCCCAGGTACCGGACACGGTCGCTGAGGCCCGCGCAGCCGCCGCGCCGTTCGTCGCGACGGCCGCCGATCTCGCGGCGTCCGCGCTGCGCACCGACCTCGAACTTCCGCCGCTTACGCCTGAAGCCGAGCCTCCTGGCGCTGACCCGCTGCCGGTAGTGGAAGGCACGGTGCGGGCACCCTGGCGATGGGAGCGGCTGCTGGTCGATGCCGCAGTCGTCGGCGGTCGCGAGCGATGGCAGAAGCGGCTCGACGGCCTCGCCCAAGAACTCCGGATGCGGCGCGCCGAACTTACCGATAACGGCGAGGCGCAACTGGCCGCGATCGATCGCCATCTGCTCGACCTCGAGCATCTGCGCGCGGTGGCGCTGCCGATCATCGGCGCACTGGCTTCAATGCCGCGCGAAGCGGCGTGGGCTGAATGGCTCGCTCATTTGCGCAATCTCGCCGCACTCGCGATTCGCGACCGCGATCCGGTACTCGCCGCACTCGCCGAACTCGAACCAATGGGCCCGGTAGGACCGATCAGCCTTGACGAAGTGCGTATCGTGCTGGCGGAGCGCCTGGGCCGGCTCGAAGCGCGGCCCGCCCGCAGGCGCTACGGGGCGGTCTTCGTCGCGCCAACGAGCCATTCACGCGGCCTCGAATTTGATGTCGTAATCGTACCGGGTCTGGCCGAACGCGTTTTCCCAAAAAAGCTGACCGAGGATCCGATCCTGCCCGATGCGTTACGCAGCAGGCTTAGTCCGGATCTGACGCTTCAGCGCGAACGCGTCGCCGCCGAACGTCTCGCCCTGCGGATCGCCGCCGGCGCCGCGACCAAGCGCATCATGTTCTCCTACCCACGCGTCGACCTCGACCAGGCACGGCCGCGCGTTCCTTCGTTCTACGCGCTCGAAATCCTGCGCGCCGCCGAGGGCCGCCTGCCCGGCTTCGACGAATTGGCCCGGCGCGCGGCCGGTGATCGTGCCACGCGGCTGGGATGGCCCGTACCGCAAAGCCCCAGCGACGCGATCGACGACATCGAGTTTGATCTCGCCGTGCTCGACCGCTTGATCGATGCCGACCCCGA
>DASPQS010000125.1:0-14686 GCA_035624865.1 Binataceae bacterium (SeqCode)
GTCCGCACCCTGATCGAAGACATTTTGCGCGGCGCTGCATGGGAAGCGCCCGCCGTCGATGCTGACAAAATCGTCATCGACGAGGAGGGCCGTGCTCGGCTCGAGCGGGCTCTGGGGAGCTTCGATCGTGCCGCGATATTCACGATCCATGGCTTCTGCCAGCGAGTGCTTACGGAACTCGCCTTTCTCACGGGAACGCGATTCGACCTCGAAGTCGTTGATGCTCATCGCCCGTTCCATCAAGCATTCCGGGCCGAACTGCGCGAACGACTCGCGGAGCGCGGCGGGCTGCTCGATGCATGGCTGCGACAGGGGGGCAGCATCGACGACCTCGAGGCGCTCCTCCTGGAGGCTCATCAGCGACGCTATCTCGAATCCAGTTCCCCCCGCCGGCAGGAGGAATTGGCCGAACGCTTCCTCCAATCGTTTGATGTCGCCGCGGTGGAGCGCGAGTACCGCTCGATTTGCACCACGGCCAGGCAATTGAACGAAGCCTTCCGGGCGCTGAAGGAGTTGAATCAGCGGGTTACGAGCTCGCGCGGATCGGGCGGCACTTTCCTCAAGGCCCTGGCGGAGTTTAACTTCAAGCCATTGGTCCGAGCGAAGGTCAGCAGCGGGACGCCAGGGGTAGCCAGGTTCCTGCGCTTTGCCGCCGAACTTCAGCTTGCGGCCGCGATCGAAGCCGGGACGGACGAAGCCCGCGAAACCGCCCTGGTCGAAAGGTATCTGCCTGGAGTCGCCGAGCGGCTCGAGCGTGACAAGCGCGAAAGAGGCCAGATCGATTACGAGGATATGCTGCTGTGGGTGTGGCGGGCGCTCGAGAGTCCGGACGGAACAGTGCTGGCCGACACATTGCGCAGCAGGTTTCGCTACGGACTGGCCGACGAGTTTCAGGATACCGATGACCTGCAATGGAAGATTCTCCGCCGGATCTTTGTCGAGCATAACGGCGGAAGCCGGCTCTTCGTCGTCGGCGATCCGAAGCAGGCGATCTACGCGTTTCGAGGCGCCGACGTTCACACCTACCTGCGAGCTTGCCGCGAGCTGCGTGACGCCGGCGCTCGACGGGTGCCCCTGGTTACGAATTTTCGATCGACGGGAAAGCTAGTCGACGCGCTCAATCGTATCTTCGATCAGAAGGCCGTGGTTCCGTTCTTCAGCGGCGACATCAGCTATTCCGATCCGGCAGAGTGTGGCAGGCGTGGTCTCGTCGCGATCGATTCCAGTGGCAATCCCGTCACGCCGGTAGTGTTGATGCGATGTCCGGAGCGCGATGACAAGAGTGAACGCGCCTCCGCCGCCGAGGCGCGCGAGGTGATCGGGCGTCATATCGCCGCCGCTGTGCGCGAAATGCTTCACGGGCAGAACGGTCTAGGGATTGACGAGCCCGACGCCGAGGGAAAAGCGAAATCGCGACGGGTGGAGGCCCGCGACATTTTCGTGCTTACCCGAACGCGCAGGGAAAGCGAGGAAATTGGGCTTTACCTGCGCGAGTCCGGTGTGCCGTTCGCCTTCTACAAACTCGAGGGGCTGTTTCAGACGCGCGAGGCGAGTGACGTGCTCGACGTGCTGAAGGCAATCGAGGAACCGGGCGACCGGTCGCGGCGGCTGCGTGCGTGGAGCTCGCGTTTCTTCGGGGTCCGCTACCGCGACCTCGCAACGCTCGGCGACGTACCCGAGTCGCATCCACTCAACGAACGTCTTTTTGAGTGGTCGGACATGGCCGCAGAGGAGCGCTTCGCCGAGCTTTTCGACGGTCTCGTTCACGAAAGTGGCCTCGCCGAACGCGAACTTTGGTTCTCGCGCGGGGAGCGCGAACTGACAAACTTCCTGCACATCTTCGAAGTGCTGCTCGAGCGCGCCGTGAGTGGCCGGCTCGCGCTGGCTGAGCTGATCGAATTGCTCGAGGGCTATATCAAAAAGCGCGAGCAACCGCCGGGACCGGACGGTAATGTTCAACGGCTCGAGGGCGAGCGGGAGGCGGTGCAGGTGATGACGGTGCACATGAGCAAGGGGCTCGAAGCCGACGTGGTCGTGCTTTTTGGCGGATCGCATCGGAGCTACCAGCGAAACAGGCTCGCCATCTATCACCGCGACGACGAGCGCAGGATCGTGATCGGAAAGGAGATACAGAACCCGGTGCGTGACGAAATCGAGCGCGAAGAAGCCGAGGAAAATGAGCGGCTGCTGTACGTCGCGCTCACGCGCGCTCGCGCGCAGGTGTATCTGCCTTTCTTTCCCGACGGCTCAACCAGGTCGGCGGTCAACGGTTCCTACAAACCGCTGAACGAACGGCTCAAGGACATGGTGGCGAGCTTCGGGAATAAGTCAAATTCTGCGACGGAACTGTTTCGAATCGAAGACGTCGGGGATTCTCCGCCGATTACGGCAAATGCGGCGTCGATATCGATCGGCGAATGGTCTCCGCCACCGGAGCTTCTAAACGACGACTCGGAGCCGGAGACCGCCTTCGCCCGCGCGCGGCGCAATCACGCCGCGCTATCGATGAACTCGTATACTTCGCTCAAGCATGCGGAACGCGCGGCCGCGTGGTCCATCGCGCCCGAAGATTTCAAGACGGATCTCGAGGCCGAGGCGCCGGCGACAGACCTGCCCGGCGGAAGCCAGGTCGGCATTTTTCTGCATGATGTGATCGAACGCCTGCTCGAATTGGATACCTTCGGCGAAGATCCGAAGTTCGAGTCATGGCAGGATCGCGACGATGTCAAACGACTGTTTCGCGATTCGATGCGGCTGCATCAAGTAAGGGAACCACGATGGTTCGACCGCGGCCGCCAGATCGTCTTCAATGCGCTTACCACGCGCCTGGCGGTCGGGGAGAGTTGCTTCGTCGGTCCGCTGCACAGATGCCGCAGCGTGCGCGAGATGGAATTTGTCTTCCCGGTTCCAGCGCAGACCCATCCGGGATTCGGCGGCTCCGGCGGTGGGCGGTGGACGGTCGAACGCGGCTTTCTCAAGGGATTCGTGGACCTCGTCTTCGAACAGGACGGGCTGGTCTACTTCGCCGACTGGAAAAGTGACCTGCTGTCATTGTACGAGGAGGCAGTAATCGAGAAGCATGTGAAGGACAACTACGATTTGCAGGCGCGAATATATCTGGTTGGCGTGCTGCGCCTGTTGCGGATTCGCAGCGAAAGCGGGTACGCCAAGCGATTCGGGGGTCTGGTCTTCGTCTTCTTGCGAGGCGTCGGTAGCGATCGCGACTGCGGGCAAGGCACATACCTTTACCGACCGAGTTGGTCCGAGGTCTGCAGGCTCGAAAGCGAGTTGATGAGCCTCCCCCAGCTTTCCTGAGCCATGGACGACACCGCCGCACATCTCGGTCTGCCATCGGTTATCTCGCAAGGCGCAGACGCCGGGTATGGCGGAGAGGCAGAATTTCGACGGCTGCTGCGGCAGATCGAAATTGGTGCGCAGGCATTCAACCTCGACTCCTCCGCGGTGCACATGGCCGCCGAGATTGCGGCTTTCGAGGGTGAGCTTGGTTTGGTTCCCCGCCTGGCGCTGATCATGCTCATAGTGGCGTCCATGATCGCGCTCGAGGAAGGCAGCACGCGGCTGCCAGTTACGGGCGATGAGTCGCGCGAGACCATGCAGAGGATTTTGACTCCCCTGTGCGGTGATGCGTTCCGCGAGGATGGAGCCGGAACAATCGCGGGGGAAATCGACCGACTGCTCACCTCCGGAGCAGCCGCAGTAGTGGTGGGACGATCCGGCGAATACAAGCCACTGCTGTACATTCCACCGTTCGTTTTCCATCAGCGGATTCGCGCGGCCGAACTGAGGCTCGCGGAATCCATCGGCCCACGATTTAAGAAGCGTGTCGCAGATGCGCCGGAAAAGGCCGTCGCGGGAGCGATTAGCGATATGTTGGCGCGGCCGGTATTTCTCGGCGGCCGCAAAGTAGCAATGTCTGAAGAGCAGCGTACTGCGGTGGTCAATGCGGCAAGCTCCAACCTCGCGCTCATCTCGGGGGGACCCGGAACCGGAAAGACCTCCACTATCCTAGCGATCCTGCGTGTCCTGCTCCGGCTGGGCGTCAAACCCGGCGAGGTCGCGCTTGCGGCCCCAACCGGACGGGCGGCTTTCCGTATGGGCGAGAGCGTCCGGCAAGGGATCGCTATGGTGCACGACCCCAATAGCGCCGACCAGTTGCTCGCGGCGGCATGTCCGGAATCTTCGACGGTGCACCGGCTGCTCGGCTATTCTCCGGACCGCGGGACCTTCGCACATCATCGCAACAATCCACTGGCGGCGTCTGTGGTCGTGATTGACGAGAGTTCGATGCTCGACCTGCTGTTGACGGAGCGGCTGGTGGCAAGCCTGCGTCCTGAAGTCCGGCTCATAATGCTGGGCGACGCCGATCAGCTCCCGTCGGTCGCGGCTGGCGCGGTCTTTCGGGATCTCGTAGGAGCGGCGGAGAAAAGGTACACGGGAATTTGCACTCGGCTCACCCGAAGTTTCCGGACAGATACGAACGGCGAGCAGGGACAGGCGATACGAGCACTGACGCGCGAAATAAATCGAGGCTCGATTGACGCCGCCGAGGGTGGAAGCCTCTTCATCGAACGCGCAACGCCTGGCGAGCTGCAGTTAGAAGGCGTGGAATTTGTGAATGGATCCGGCACGCAGCTCGAGCGTTTTCTTGAACGTTGGTACACGGCTCGGGTCAGCACCGACCAGATCGCGGCCCTCAAAAACAAGGTCTATTCCGAGGACGAGCGTGGTTTCGATGCCGCCGCGATCGGAGACCTCCGACGGATTTTCGATCACTTCGCTGCCTCGCGCATCCTATGCGTCACCCGCGTCCTGCACACCGGCGCCGACGCGATTAATGCGGGAATACATCGCCGCGTCGCGAACGGGGCCAGCGGCTCGCGCGAGCGCTGGGGCTTTCTGCCCGGCGAGCCTGTGATGGTGGTACGCAACGATTACGAGCGCATGTTGTTCAACGGCGAACAGGGGATTGTCGTGAAAGTCGCTGCCCACGGCGGCCGCGAAGCCTTGAAGGCGGTATTCATTCGCGATGGCGATTATCTCGCCTTCGATCTTGCCGCGCTGCGCGAGTCTCTGGAATTGTGCTATGCGAGCACGATCCACAAGGCACAAGGTTCGGAATTCGACGAAGTTGCGATTGTTCTGCCCGAGCAGGACGTGCCGATCCTCACCCGTGAACTGTTGTATACCGGCGTCAGCCGCGCCCGTCGCTCGGTTGTAATCTGCGGGAATATCAGCCTGCTGCGGGCCGGGGTAGCGCACAAGGGGACACGTCATTCCGGGCTCGGCGATCTTCTACCCTCGCCAGCAGAGGGCGTCGAACAGCTCCGAACTGAGCGGGAGTAAGAGGCTTAAGCGCCTCCCAGCGCCCGCGTGAAGTCATCAAGCAGGTCACGCCAATGCTCGGTGCCGATCGATATACGCACCAGCGCGTCGGTGATGCCGGCGGCCGACAACTCTTCCACCGACAGTTCGCTGTGCGTCGTCGTCATCGGGTGACAAACCAGTGTCTCGACCCCGCCGAGGCTGACCGCGTTTCTTCCGATCGTCAAATTTCGGAGGAAATCGAACGCTCCCCGCTTGCCGCCGTCGATCTCGAGTGAAATCAGCGATCCGGGGTAATCGGTTTGTGCGTCGCGAATCCTGATTTGCTCCGCCTCCGTGAACAGAGAAGGGTAAATGACGCGTTTTACCCGCGGATGGCTGGTCAGATGCTCAGCGATTCGCTGCGCGTTCTTGCTCTGCCGGTTCATCCGCAGCGTCACGGTCGACAATCGCGAATCGAGCATCCAGCATTCGTCGGCTTGAAGAATATTGCCCAGCAGCGCGCGGACGCCGCGCAGGCTTTGGATCAAATCCGGCTCTTGCGCAAGCACCACCCCCGCCAGGAGATCGCTGAAGCCACCAAGAAACTTGGTCGCAGAGTAGATCGCGAGGTCGGCGCCGAGCGCCAACGGATGCTGGAACGTTGGCCCCAGAAGTGTATTGTCGACCGCGAGAAGCGGGCGTTTCGGATGCCGCTGTACGAGCGCCGCCGCGGCCGCAATATCACTCATGGTCAGGGTCGGATTCGCTGGCGTCTCGATCAGCACGAGCTGCAGATCGTCCATCTGCGCGGCAGCCTCGGCAAGGGCCTTCGCGTGTCCGGCAGGCACCCCGCGCGCGGTGAACCCCAGTGGCTCGATAATCCTGTGAATCAAATGCTGGGTGCCCCCGTACAACGGTTGCGTGTAGAGGATCGAGCCGCCACGCTCAAGAAACCCGATCATCACCGTGAAGATGGCGGCGAGCCCTGAGTTGAATACGGCGGCCGCCTTCGCGCCACGCTCCAACGGCACAAGATGGTCCTCGACGATTTCGGCATTTGGATGGCTCAGACGGGCATATATGAGATCGGGTTTCTCACCCTCGAGCTCAGGGATTCTTCCGAGAACGATCTTGAATGCTCGCTCCGCTTCCTCGGGGCTCGAGAAGACATAGGTTGAACTGCGGTAAACGGGTGGTCGCGCCGATCCCACGGACAATTGTGGATCGAACCCCTTCGTCAGAACCGCCGTCTCCGGCCTCACCCTGTAAGGAGCCTTGGACATAGTTTACTCCATCATCGGTGCCGTGGGGCTCCGACCTGATCATTGACGCACGCCGGGTTCCGTCGGGCAAGCGTGGGCGAGTCGACGCGACCGGTTGGCATTGCGTTACCTGCTTCGCGTCACTTCGCGCTATGCTCCCGGACCGCGCCACTCTCGCCGTTTGCCTGCGGGCGAGGTACTTGCTGGAGAGGAGAAAACCATGGACGTAGGTATTCTGGTCGCGACCACGGCACGCACCGGCGACGTCGCCGAAGTCGCCCGTACTGCCGAGGCCGCGGGCTACGAATCGCTCTGGATTCCGGAGCATCCGGTCATTCCTGTCGGCTTCAAGACCTCTGTTCCCGGCGGTGGCAAATTGCCTGAACATTACGGCCGCTGGGTCGATCCTTTTGTCGCTCTGACGATCGCGGCAACCGCGACCAAGCGCATCAAGCTCGGAACCGGCATCTGCCTTCTGCCCGAGCGCGAGCCGCTGATCACGGCCAAGACCATCGCTAGTCTCGATCTTTACTCCGGCGGCCGCGTTATCCTGGGGGTCGGCGCGGGATGGCTGCGAGAGGAAACCGAGGCGATGGGCGCGAACTTCGGCAGCCGTTGGAAGCGTCTGCGCGAGACGACTGAGGCGATGCGCGTCGCCTGGACCGAACCGGAGCCAAGCTACAACGGTGATTTGGTCCGTTTTCCTGCGCTCAGATGCGAGCCCAAGCCAGTACAAAAGCCGTATCCACCAATCCTACTTGGTGCGCATGGTCCCAAGGCCATCGAGCGCGTCGCCCGCACTTACGACGGCTGGATGCCCTTGGTGCAAAACGCGGAGGCGTTCAAATGCGACGTAGCCACCCTCAGGAAGCTCACTGCCTCGAACGGACGCAATCCCGCTGCCTTGCAGATCACTGCGATCGTCGATCCGCGGGAGGACGGACTGTCGGTTGAAGAACTTCGCGCATACAAAGAAGCCGGCGCGAGCCGCGTCATGGTTTTTTCGCAAAAGCTCGGCATTGCGATGGCCGATGGCGCCGCGCTCGATTTGGTCAAGCGCTACGCTCCGGTCGTAGAGCGGGCGCATAGGGTTTAACCCCTGTCATCAGTCGCAAGACCCATATGCGTGAGCCCAGCGCCTCGCGCAAAGGAGGAAAATGCAATGGCAACTTTCCCGGTGGATATGGTGCAGATCTTCGGTCGCGGCGTGCTCAAGGCCGAAGGCGTCGTGGTTGACAAAGAAAATAACGTTTACGGTGGCGGCCGCAACGGTGTGATGTACAAGGTGACTCCCGGGGGTAAGGTCAGCGAGCTTACCACTTTGCCTGCGGGCTCGATTCCCAACGGCGTCACGATGGATCGCCAGGGCAATCTCGTCTACTGCGATCTGGGCAAGAAGGCGGTGATGCGCGTGACGCAGGGCGGACAGGTCTCGATGATCGCCGATCGCGTCGGAGCTTTAGCGCTCACCTTACCGAACTTTGCCAGCTATGACGCTGAGGGCAACCTTTACGTGTCGAACTCAAGCACAAGCGATATCAACGCGGTGATGCCCGAGCTTGCCAATCCTTCACCCAAGGGTGCCCTTGTAAGGATCCAGCCCGACGGCAGAGGCGATATTGTAGCCACCGATCTGTATCTGGCTAATGGAACCGCTATCGATCCGAAGGAGGAAGCCGTCTACGTATTGGAGTCGACGCGATACGACTGTATGCGTATCGAGATCAAAAAGGATGGCACGTTTCGCAAGCCGGAAGTTTATTCGAAGGGCTTTCCCGCGATTCCCGACGGCATGGCCTTCGACGTCGACGGCAACCTCTATGTAACGCTGCCCGGGTTAGTGGCGAACGGCGAATTCAAGCCAGCCAATCAAATCCTCAAGGTGGATACCAACGGCAACTGGAGCATGCTGATCGACGATACGAAGGGAGGGAAGCTCGACTTCCCGACCAACTGCGCATTCGGCGGTCCGGGGATGCATGACCTCTTCTTCGCCAACTTGGAAGGCGACCATATGAGCTGCGTCCACACCACCTTTCGCGGCCATCCACTCTACCATCAGCGCTAGAAGGACCGGTTTGGAGAATCCGCCGCCGGGCAATCATGGCGACCCGGCGGCGTGCACTACCTTGCCGGACGTCTATTCGCCCATCATCTCAGCGAAGTTGCCGGCGTAGAATTTCTCCTTCGCTGCTTCACTCGACACCTTCATCGAAAACTTAAACCGCGCCAGCGGATTACCCTAGATATGCGCGTAGTCCGACGAGAACGCAGCGGCTGCACTTCACCACGTGTCGACGCATCGGCGCTTCTTGCCGGAGCGAGGCGCAGGCGGGGGTGCCGCTCGGAGTCCCGCGGCAATCCAGCGGCGCGACTCGGCGGGATCGATCACGTCGTCAATCTCGAAATGTGTCGCACTGTTGAGGGCCTTCCCGTGCTGATACATCCTGGCCACCATCTCGTCGAATAGCTTCTTGCGTGCGGCAGGATCGTCGAGGGCGGCAAGTTCGTTGCGATAGCCAAGCTTCACGGCTCCCTCGAGTCCCATCCCGCCAAATTCACCGGTTGGCCACGAAACCGTGAAATTTGGAGCCTTGAAGCTGCCTCCGGCCATGGCTTGCGCGCCCAAACCATATCCTTTGCGCAAGATGATCGTGAAGAACGGTACAGTTACGTTGGCACCGTTCACGAACATCCGCGAAGCGTGGCGCACGAGCGCGGTCTTCTCGATTTCCGGTCCGACCATGATGCCAGGTGTGTCGCAAAGAAAAAGCAGCGGAATGTCGAAGGCGTCGCACAACTGAATAAACCGCGCCGCCTTGTCCGCACCGTCACTGTCGATTGCACCGGCCAGATGCATCGGGTTATTCGCGATCAGCCCGAGCGGGTGCCCCTCGACCCTGATAAACGCGGTCACCATCCCAAGGCCGAAATGCCTGCGAATCTCCAGAACCGAGTTGGTGTCGGCGATCGTCTCGATCACCGCGCGGACGTCGTAGATGCGAAGTCGGTTCTCCGGGATGATTCCACGCAGCAGGCGCTGATCGGCGCAGTCCCACCGGTCGACCGGACCCTGAAAGTAGGAAAGATACTTCTTCGCTACTCGCACTCCCTCGGCCTCGTCCGCGACCGGGATATCAACGACGCCGTTAGGTACCTGCACCCCCATCGGACCCACTTCTTCAGGGCGAAAGATGCCCAGGCCACCCCCCTCGATCATCGCCGGACCGCCCATTCCGATGTTGGAATTCGCTGTAGCGATGACCACGTCGCAACAGCCAAGCAGCGCGGCATTGCCGGCAAAGCACCGACCAGAATTGATCCCGACGAGCGGGACGAGTCCGCTCAGCCTGCCGAAATAATGAAACGCGGGTACGTCAAGTCCGGAATTGCCGAGCCCATCGGTATCACCCGGCCGCCCACCTCCACCCTCGGTGAAGAAGATGATCGGCAAACGCAGTTTCTCGGCAAGCTCGAACATCCGGTCCTTCTTGCGATGATTCTGCTGTCCCTGCGTGCCTGCCAGAACGGTGTAGTCGTACGACATCACGATGCATCTGCTCTTCGTTTCGTCGAACAGGTCACCGTTGACCTGACCGATCCCGGCGAGCATCCCGTCGGCGGGGGTCCGTAAGATCAGTTCCTCGACCGGGCGCCGCCGCCGCTGGGCAGCGATAACCAGCGGGCCATATTCGACGAACGTACCCGGATCGCATAAATCCTCGACGTTTTCGCGCGCCGTGCGCTGGCCGGTCTTGCGCCGGCGTGCCACCGCGTCGGGTCGCGCCGCGTCCAAACCTACCGTATGCCGCTCTCTGACTTCGCTGAGGTCCGGTCTTATGTAATCGAGGTCAACAACCTCTCGCTCGTCGCTTTCCGCAACCTCGATTTCGGACTCCGCGATAAAAGCCAGCGGATGGCCTTCGAAAACAGCATCACGCTCCGCCACCGTGACTTGGTGCACGATTCCGCCAGCGTGGGCCTTGATCACATGCTCCATCTTCATCGCTTCCATCACGAACAGTTGCTGGCCCTTGCGTACGGGGTCTCCCTCCCGCACGTCGATGGAGACGATCGTGCCCTGAATCGGTGCCTTGACCGCGACGGTGCCATCCGGCCCCACGATAGTGGGCACCTGTAAGGTTGCTCCGGGGACTGCCGGAGGAGCGAGCGGCTGGCCATCGCCGCCCGCCTTACCAAAATCGAGCACTGCGAGGGGATCGTCGGTGCCAATGCGGGCACCGGCAAGTCTGGGCGTGGTCGCCGCCGCCTGCTCGAAGAAAAATCGTCGATGGACTAACCGCGTATCTGCCACGAGCTCGGCTGCACGTTCCTCCAGGAACCGCGTATAGATTTTCTCCGCTGTGAAGTCCGGATGTTTCAGAAGGTTCTGCAGAAAGCCCAGGTTTGTCGACACGCCCTCGATCCTGAATTCGCTCAGGGCGCGGTACGCCTTCGTAACCAGCGCGGGAAAGCCACCCGACGGCGCGTACGCGATGAGCTTGGCGATAAGCGAGTCGAATCGCGGGTTCGTCGCATAACCGGCATAACCATAGGAATCAACGCGGATACCGGGTCCGGAGGGTGCTTCAAAGGCGCCCAGCGTGCCGCCGGAGGGCTTAGGCGTGCCGTCGACGCCGATCGTTTCCATATTGATGCGCAATTGTATCGCCAGCCCACGCGGCGGAGGGAGTTCCGCCTGAGACATTCCAAGTTGGGCGAGCGATTCTCCGCCCGCCAACCTCAACTGGAGCTTGACGAGGTCGACGCCGGTTATTTCTTCAGTGACCGTATGCTCGACCTGGAGTCTTGGGTTAGCTTCGATGAACGCGAACCCGGCCCCCTCCCCGGTGGCAGCAGCATCGACCAAAAATTCGACGGTGCCGAGGTTGTCGTAGCGTGCCGCTTCGGCCATCCGTACCGCTGCCGCAACGAGGCGATCGCGCAGACTCGGCGCCAGCCCGGGGCTTGGCGCGATTTCGACAAGCTTTTGATGCCGACGCTGGAGACTGCACTCGCGCTCCCATAGATGGTTCACCGCGCCGGAACGGTCGCCGATCACCTGCACTTCAATATGGCGCGCGCGCGGCATCAGTCGTTCGACATATACGTCGCTATTACCGAAAGCGGCACGAGCCTCCGATTGGCAACGCCGATACGCTTCCTCGAGTTCGTCGAGACGATTCACCAGCCGGATGCCGCGGCCGCCACCGCCGCCCACGGCCTTGATCATCACAGAACCGCCGGGGCCCAACGCAGACAAAAACTCGCGCGCTTGCTCAAGGCTGGTAGCGCCTGCCGTGCCTGCCAGCACCGGGACTCCGCAGCGAATGGCTAGCGAGCGAGCTTTGAGCTTGTCGCCAAACAGTTCCAGCACCTCCGGCCGCGGACCGACAAATAGGATCCCTTCCTCGCGACAGCGGCGCGCGAAGCCTGCGTTCTCGCTCAGAAAGCCATAGCCCGGATGGATGGCGTCGCAGCCCGCTGCCTTGGCAACGGCCAGAATCTGTTCGCCGTCGAGATAGGCGCCGGCACCCATACCCCGCAGTGGTCGCGCCTCGTCGGCCTTTCGCGTGTGGAGCGAATGCGCATCGTCCTCGGAAAAAACCGCGACCGTTCGCAGATTCATCTCGGCGGCGCCGCGCATCACACGGATCGCTATTTCACCGCGGTTGGCAACGAGGACACTCTTCGGAAGCATTTAGACCTGCATTAACCTTGCTGCTCGAACATTTGGGAAAACATTGGATTTTTTCTCGGATCGGGCGATGAACGCAAGCCGACGTAATTCCGCCCAACGGGCCAACCCCTGCCCCTTTTTTCGCCGGTTCTGTTATAAATGCGGAATCCCGCGACTCGCGACGCGCATATTCGTGGGACTCTACCCCAGGGGGTTGACCAGATGGGCGAGATACTCGCTGTTGGCGTCACCCATTACCCGCCTCTCGCGGGCCGCGACGAGACGATGACCTGGGTTCTCAAGCGGATGCTCGAGAATCCCGGCCTTCCACAACAGTTCCGGCAAGCAGAGAACTGGCCTGCGCCGATGCGCGAAGAGTGGGGTCGCGACGACGGTACCACGAGCGCGAAACGGCATCGCGCGGCGCTCCGCGAATGTTTCCGCAGGGTCCGTGTGGCGATCGACGATTTCCGTCCCGACTTCGTCCTTATCTGGGGCGATGACCAGTACGAGAATTTCAAGGAGGATATAATTCCTCCTTATTGTGTATGCGCCTACGATTCGATGGAGGTTGGGCCGCCTCCCAACAACGTCTGGAACGAGTCGGTCGATAAGAAATTTCATTTGCCCGGGCATCCGATCGCGGCAAAGTATCTCGCCGGCAAGCTGATTGAGGCCGGGTTCGATACCGCGTACGCCTACCGTCCGCTGCATCACCCACTGGGCCATGCCTTTGCGAATGCGATTCTCTACCTCGATTACGACCGCGCCGGTTTCTCGTGGCCGTGCGTGCCTTTCGCCATCAATTGTTACGGTCGGCGTGTGGTCGCTCAGCGCGGCGGGCTTCCGGTATTTGTGAACCCCCCTGGCGAAGACCAACTTGATCCCCCGTCGCCGGGCCCTCAGCGCCTTTTCGATTTGGGCGCCGCCATCGCGCGGCTGCTGTCGGCCAGCCCCTGGCGTGTTGTCCTGATGGCTTCGTCGAGCTGGTCGCACGCCTTTCTCACTGCCAAGCACCATTGGCTCTATCCCGACCTGGCGGCCGATCAGGCCCTCTACGAGGCGCTGCGTGCGGGGAACTATGAAACCTGGAGGAATCGCTCGCTGTCGGCAATCGAAGACAGCGGCCAACACGAAATGCTTAACTGGATGTGCCTGGTGGGAGCGCTCGCCCAACTGCAGCGTCGTCCCAGTGAGACGGAATTCATTCCGACCTGGGTACTCAACTCGTCGAAATGTTTCCTCATCGCCGGTCCGCCTCAATGAGACGCTATGCAATCGTCGCTGAGGCTGCCAGATGACTCGTTATACGCCTGGCTGGAGGTCGTAGTGTGAAACTGGACGGCAAAGTCGCGCTTATTACCGGCACCAGTTCCAATATCGGCGGTGGTATCGCCGAGGGAATGGCGGAGGAGGGCGCTGCAATAATCTGCGTCGACGTCAAACCTGATAACGCTGTTGATTGCGCGCGATATATCGCGAGCAGCGGTGGCCGCGCGATCGCCGCTACGTGCGACGTAACGAACGAGCAGCAAGTCAAGGCCGCAATCGATCAGGCGCGCGCAGCCTTCGGCGCCATTGACATCCTTGTCAACGGCGCCGCCATCTTCAACCAAAAGGGTGTGCTCGACATGCCGCTCGACGAATGGGAGCGGCAGATAGCCATCATTCTGACCGGTACCTTTCTATTTACCAAGCACGTCGCCCGGCTCATGATCGAACAGAACCGCAGAGGCGCGATCATCAATATCATCTCGAGCGCCGGCCACCAGGGACAACCCGGCAACGTGGCTTACTGCACCAGCAAGTGCGGCCTGCTCAACTTCACCCGTTCGGTCGCGATGGAACTGACCCCCTACGGCATTCGGGTGAACAGCCTCACGCCCACTGCGACCGATCCTTCCGAGGGCATCGAGCGTGCAGTCCGTTGGGGCAGAAAGATGCCGGACGCTGACCGCATAAGGCAGGCCTTCGAACCCTTTCGCAAACGAACCCCGATGCAGAAACTGCCGAGCCCGTGCCACTACGCGAAAGCTGCGGTTTTTCTCGCATCGGACGACGCCGAAATGATGACCGGAGCCGACCTGCGGGTCGACGCCGGCACCGTGGCGAGATACTGGGCGTGGGATCCGGCGGCATCCGGCCGCTAGAAAATGGATGCTCATCACATGCGAGGAAAAGCGAACATGGATGTTGTCTCCGGGGAACAACTGATAGTAGATGACCAGGCCGCAGGAGTATTTCGCGTCAATCGGCGCGCCTTTACGGAACCCGAGTACCTCGAATGCGAACGGCGACGGGTTTTCGAAAAGTGTTGGGTCTACTCCGGGCACGAATCCGAAGTGCCCAACCCGGGTGACTTTCGTTCTCGCCGCCTTGCAGGACGCCAAGTCATCCTCGTTCGAGGTGACGATGGCCT
>DASPQS010000126.1:0-24535 GCA_035624865.1 Binataceae bacterium (SeqCode)
TCGACCACTATGAGTTCGAACTCTGCGGCGCGTTGGGCCAGCACCGACGCAATCGCCGCGAACACAGAGGTTCGGTTGTAGGTCGGAATTATAGCGCTGACCGCGGGAGCCATCTGCAATATCTGACGCGGCTGGTCTCAAACCCGAACGACCCGGTGGCGCCGGTTTTCGGCTGCAATCGCCAGAATCCGCCGCCGCAGTTCTTCGATCCCCTCGCCATCTGCCGCCGAGCACAGTATCGGCTCGAATCCCACTATCCTGAAGCGTTCAAGCGCGCTGGCGCGTTCTGAACGCCGCAGTTTGTCGCTTTTGGTTGCGACGACGATAAGCTCAAGGTCGGCGCGCCGGAAAAGCCTCGAGAGTTCCGTCTCCTCGTGCTCGGGCCCGCGCCGGGCGTCAACCAGCATTACCAACGCCGCGAGATTAGCGCGACAGCGCAGATAATCGCGCATCAGGGCGCCGATTCGGGCCGCATCCGCCCGCCCCATGCTTGCGTACCCGTAACCTGGCAGATCGACCAGCGCGAGACTCTCGCCCACCGCAAAGAAATTTAGGCATCGCGTGCGGCCCGGTGTCTTGCTGGTGCGCGCGAGATGGCGCTGGCCGGACAGGGCATTGAGAAGCGAACTCTTGCCTACGTTTGATCTTCCCGCCACCGCCACTTCGGTTCTATCCCACCGAGGGCATTGACTCATTATCAGGGCGGAACTGACGAATGCGGCCTCCAGATGCATAGGTGAATTCTACTACGACAAACCGCCGTGCGCAGATTGACCCGTTATCTTCCAAAGACTCCCACGAGTTCTGTGCTCGCCAGCACATGCTCCCGCATTGCCTGCCGGACTTCGGCAGCGCTTGCCCCCGGCTCAAGTTTTAGTGGTGAATCCAAGGCAAACAGCCGGAAATGATAGTGATGACGCGCGCCGGGTGGCGGGCATGGGCCCCTGTAGCCGATGTTGTTCAGGCCATTGACTCCTTGTCTCGCACCAAATGTCGTCTGGGCTGATCTTGGAGTGTCCTCAGGTAGCTGGTTCACACTGGACCCCATATCGTAAATGACCCAATGAACAAAGGTCCCCCGTGGCGCATCGGGGTCATCGACGATAAGCGCGAAAGATCGGGTGGCCGCAGGGGTACCGGTCCATGTCAGAGGTGGCGACTTGTCGGGGCCTGTACAGGTGTACTCCGATGGAATGACTGAACCCTCGGCAAAGGCTGTGCTCCGAAGTTGCAGCTTAGATTCCTGCGCCAGGCTGGCGCTAGCAATGCACACCGCTACGATTAGAAAGGGTGCATATTTGACATGCATTTGCCTCACTTCTCCCTCGCATAGGTTGAAAAGGCGCTATTCTCAAAGTATGGATGCACTAGACGCTGGAAAGATAACGAAGATTTGAGAGGACGCGCCAGAGAATCGCTTCCGTAGTTGTTGATAAGACCCCCTCTGCCTCTTGACCAGCATTCGCGTTTTTCGGTACGTTTGATGTAGTCAAGGCTGGCTTAGGATAACGGTCGGTCTCGGTGAGACATAAAAACACGTCAATCTGTGTGCTGGTGGGGGCAAACGGATTGACCTGAGAACTGGAGAAAGAATCGTGGCAGAACCAAAGTACAATTTGCCCCGCGTGATGACGGTCAGGGAGCTCTCGGCGTACCTTCGGGTCCATCCTTCGACCATCTACAAGCTCCTGCGTCGTGGCGAACTGCCCGGATTCAGAATCGGGACCGACTGGCGCTTTAACGCCGAAGTTATAGATCGCTGGTGCCTCGAGCGGAACATGAAACCGGGTGAGGGCGAGCCGCTCCGCGGCAATTGACACTCCGTGCGCAAGCTGGCGGGCGGCTTAAGAATCTCCAAGGCGCCCGCCAGCTCGATTCCCGGCCAAAGCACAAGCGTAGCTCGGTAATCCGCCGAGGCTTATATCAACGTCTTGTTCCCGGTGCCACCGGCGTTTCAATTAGTCGCCGTCCGGTAGGCCTGACCTCAAGCGCCCGCCCCGCGAGACTATCGTCGAGAATCAGGGTGAGAACTGCCTCGGCTATTTCAGCCGGAGCAATAATCCGAGCCGGGAGCGCCGAGCGTTCGTCGGCTCGCTTTGCAGCATCTATTCCCTTCCGCACCAAAGGCGTATCGACTACTCCCGGACACACGCAGTTTACCCTGATGTTGAGTCTCGATGCCCAAGGCGCAAGAGAATGCGTGAAATTGACGACCCCAGCCTTCGCCGCAGCATAAACCGGGTCCTCCTTATAGGGGTACAACCCGGCCATTGAGGCCGTGCTGATGATTACGCCGCCACCTTGGCGCTCCATCATTGGCGCGGCGAGGTACGTGCCAAGGATCACCGCCTGAAGGTCGATATCGAGAACGCGTCGCCAGCGCCGGAGTTCGGCACGCGGAAACGGAGGCGAACCGACCGCTATCCCCGCATTGTTGTATAAGATGTCAAGTCGGCCAAACTTCGCGATGGCGGTATCAAGCATCCTTTGCACGTCATTGCTGTCGGTTACATCCGCCTTGACGAACGCCACGGTGCCGCCGACGCTTTCGATTAGCTTTACCATTTCAGCGCCCATCGGCTCATCGAGGTCGGCGACCACAATCGACGCGCCGGTGGCTGCCAGGCGTTGCGCGGTTGCGCGGCCGATTCCGGAAGCTCCTCCAGTGATGACGGCGACTTTACCCTTGGGTTCCATGACGCCTCCTCGCAGTCATGATTTGACCGGTTTCCTCAGACCTCGTGCTGGAAGACCCCAGCGTTTCAGGGGGTCGCGGCTGGGCTTCTGGATGGCGACGCGGATGGTTGCGGGTTTGTGGCACTGATGCGGAATTTGACGGTCACTTCGTCGCCTGCCGGGAAAACGAACGCCAACCTCGGTACTTTTACCCCGAAGTCAGTGTAACGAAAGGTTACTTCGCCGTCTCCCGTGAACAAGCCTTCGGGACTGAGGGAGAGGCGAACCGGAACGTTTATCTGGCGCGTTGTTCCGTGAAGGGTAAGGTTGCCGACCACCGTTGCGGAGCCGACCGCCCCAGGCACCACCACTTCCACCTTTTCGATCCGTGTGCTTTCGAAGATTGCCGTCGTGTAGAGCCTGGTCTCGAGCGCGGAACTCAATATGATTCGGTCCCGGTGATCGCTGCCGGAGTCGTAGGTCGTCAGGTCGACAACGAGTTTGACGTGGCCGGTCGTGGCTACGTCGGCCGGGTCGCCATCAATCTCCCCGGAGATAATGTGGAAAGTCCCCTCGGCGAACGCGACATCGCGCAGCCTGCTCAAAGGTTCCTGGACCGCCGCGGAAATCGTGCTCTTTTGCGTGTCGACCTGAAGATGCATTATCTCCGCGCGGGCCGGCGCCCGCACAATAAGGAGAGCCGCCACAAGTACGGCCGATGAAGCGAAACGATGATTCATGATGCTCCTGTTGCGAGGAATCGTGGTTGTGATGTGCCACCGTCCGCTCAGCGGTAGCTCACAATTTCGAGCAGGTTGCCGTCGGGGTCGAGAAAATAGAGGCAATCATGGTCGCCCCAATCGATGGGGCGCGCGCTCTCGACTCCGGCTGCGGCGAGACGTTCGCGTGCCATCGCGAAGTCAGCCGGACTGACGCGAAAGGCGTGATGGCCGCGGCCGAGTGGGTGTTCGATTAGGCGCTGGCGCTCGGCGGCCTCCAGCGGTCTCCGTGCGACGCGAAAAAGCGCTACATTCTGCCCTCCACATTCCAACAGCACCTGATCGCCCAGATGGGATACCACCCTCAGGCCGAGCACCTCGGTGTAGAAGCGCTCGGCCCCTGCGAGTTCCGAGACCTCTATGCCAAAGTGGTCGAGCCGCTCGAGCCGCATGCCTGGTTTCCCTGGTGCAAAAGTGTCGCCCCGAATCGTGACGGAACCCGGAGCCGGCGGCAATACTTGGCGCTATCCAAGGTCGGCAAGCAACAGACCCGTCAGATATTCGCCTTCGGGATGGCCGAGCAACACTGGATGATCCGGCGCTGGGCCGAGATGAGCCAGCATCCGGAAATGGCGTTGCGCCCGGGTCTGTGCCGTACGTATGGCCCGGATGAAATCCTCGCCGCGAAAGTGGGCCGAACAACTGAAGGTCATCAGATGTCCGCCCGGCGCCAGCGCGCGCATCGCGAGCATGTTCAGCTCCACATAGAGACGACCGGCATGCGCGGCGTCTTTGATGCTGCGTGCGAGCGGCGGCGGATCGAGCACGATCAGATCAAAGCGGTCGCTCGCCGCCGCAAGATAGCGTGCCGCCTCGGCCTGAACCAAGGCGCACGCGCTCACGTGGTGCCCGTTGAGTTCGAGGTTTCGCCGGGCCCATCCGAGCGCGCGCGCCGACGTATCGACCCCTACGGCACTGGTTGCGCCGCCGGCGAGCGCCGCGAGGAGGAACCCTCCACTGTAACAGCAGATGTCAAGTACGCGGGCGTTTTGTGCAAGCCGCCGCACGGTCAGGCGGTTTTCACGTTGATCCAGGAAGTAGCCGGTCTTCTGCCCCTGCTCGAGATCGACCGCGACTTTAATTCCGTTTTCCATCACCACGGTTTCGGCTACCGGTTCGCCCGCTAGTAAGCCGGCGCGGTCGGGCAGCCCCTCCTGGCGCCGCACGGCGCCCTGGCTCCGTTCGATGACCGCGCGCGGCGCGACAACGCGCTCGAGCGCATTCAGTATTTCATCCCGCATCCCGTCGGCTCCGCTGGTCAGAAACTGAATTACGACCACGTCGCCGTAGCAGTCAGCGACGACTCCGGACAGTCCGTCGCCGTCTCCGTTCACGAGACGATAGCAATTCGTGTCCGGGCCGATTATCCGCGATCGTAACCGCATGGCGTCGCGCAGACGGCGTTCGACGATCTGTTCGGGTGGGGGCCCCGCGCCAAAACCAAGAAGCCGGACGGCGATGGTTGTGTTCGGATTGTAATAGCCGATGCCGAGCAGGTCGCCGCCCGCGTCGCGAATCTCGACCCCATCTCCCGCGGCGAGCGCAGGCGGTTCAACCCGGGCGATTGCCTGCGAGAAGATCCAGGGATTGCCGCCGCGGACGGGACCGTCGCGGCCTTTCTTGAGGAAAACGCGTCCCGCGATCTTCATTTGTGCCGCAGGCAGAACCCGGGCGTCTATAGCGAGGTGCGGGAGAGGCCGCGCCGACGCGGCGTCAGCGGTTCATCCGGCCGAACGAAAGTACCGCTGCGTCCGCCGCTTTTGCGAACGAGTCGAAGCGCATCAATCACCATCGCGCGGTCGATTGCTTTGGCCATGTCGTAGATCGTGAGAGCAGCGGTGCTCGCCGCTATCAACGCTTCCATCTCGACTCCGGTGCGGGCCTGAGTGGCGACCCGTGTTTCGATTTCGAGCGCCGAGCGGGTTTGATCGGGACGGAAATCAACCTCGACCGCCTCGAGCGGGATCTGGTGACAGAGGGGAATCAACTCGTGAGTGCGTTTGGCGGCCATGATTGCGGCAAGGCGCGCGGCGGCGAGCGCTTCGCCTTTTTCGAGGGTACCGCCGATGATGGCCGCGAGGGTCGCCGCCCCCATCCGGACGGTAGCGCGAGCAATGGCTGCTCGTCGCGTAACCGGTTTGGCGCCAACGTCGACCATGCGAACGCGTCCGCGCTGGTCGAGATGGGTCAATTTGCGGCGGTCGTGCGCGCCGGCGCCGATCTCCTTCTTGCCCTTCATCTTTGCAGCGGCTAAGAGCTTATGCTGACGCGGCAGGGGTGTACAATAAATCCGCTTACGGCGGAGTGCCGGGTCGCGCGCGAAAAGATTCAGCCGTACGATGGCATTATGGCAGATGAAGTGAATCGGCTTGTAATCCTGGGCTCCGGTCCGGCGGGACTGACCGCGGCGCTCTATTCCGCGCGCGCCAACCTTGCGCCGCTTGTGATCGAGGGTATGGAGCCGGGCGGCCAACTCACGATTACCACCGAGGTCGAGAATTATCCCGGCTTTGAGCGAGGGATCCAGGGGCCGGAGATGATGGAAGTGTTCCGCCGTCAGGCTGCTCGCTTCGGAACGCGCTTTCTAAGCAGCCAGGTGACCGCAGCCGACCTGAGCCGGGCTCCGTTCGAGCTGGTCACGGACGACGGAAACGTCCGCGCGGAGGCACTAATCATTTCCACCGGCGCTTCAGCCAAGTTGCTGGGCATCGACTCGGAAAAGCGCATGATGGGATATGGGGTGAGCGCGTGCGCGACCTGCGATGGCGCCTTCTTCAAGGACAAGGAAGTAATCGTGGTTGGAGGCGGCGACACCGCGATGGAAGAGGCTACGTTTCTGACCCGTTTCTGCAAGAAAGTTACGATCGTTCATCGCCGCAATCAGCTTCGCGCATCGAAGATAATGCAGGAACGTGCGACCCGGAATCCCCGGATCGCCTTCGTCTGGGATTCGATAGTCGACGAGATTTATGGCGAGCAGAAAACCGGAGTCAGCGGTGTTCGCCTCAAACATTCGGTGACCGGGGCGCTCAGTGACTTCAAGACCGACGGTGTTTTTATCGCGATCGGCCATCAGCCGAACACCGCGATCTTTCGTGGACAGCTCGAGATGGACGAAATGGGCTACCTCAAGGTGCGGCCCGGCTCGACCTATACCAATATCGAAGGAGTCTTCGCCGCCGGCGATGTAGCCGACCGCGTCTATCGTCAGGCCGTGACGGCAGCCGGTACCGGGTGCATGGCGGCGCTCGATGCTGAGCGCTGGCTTGAGGCGCGCCACGGTTAGCTATCACGCAGGGGTGCCGTCTTCGCATTAGCGGGAGCGGCACATCAGCCGCGCCGGCCCCCCTGCTGCTTCAGCCGCGAATGAATTCCGCCGCCCGCAGAATGTTTCTCGCGCTTGCCGGTATCGTTGTCCTCGTCGCATTCGGCACCGCGGGCTATGTGGTGATCGAGCGCATGCCGCTGGTCGACGCGATATACATGACGGTGATCACCATCAGTACGGTCGGCTTTGGGGAGGTGAAACCGCTCGATACGAACGGACGGATCTTCACGATGGTGTTGATCTTCACCGGTGTCGGTACCGCCTTCTACATTTTCGCGATCGTGACCGAGATCGTAGTCGGGGGCCAGTTGCGTGAAATGATCGGGAGGAGCGCGATGAACCGCAGGATCAATCAGCAGACCGGCCACGTTATCGTGTGCGGGTACGGGCGCTTCGGCACGATTGTGGTCGACGAGCTGCGCCGCAACGGGATGACCGTAGTGGTGGTCGAAACGAATCCGGCTCGCGAAGCAGAACTGATTCGCGAAAATATTCTCTACGTTTTGGGCTCAGCGCTCGAGGAGGACGTGCTCGAACAGGCCGGCATCCAATCCGCCTCGGATATCGTCGTGGCGACCGCGTCGGATCCCGACAACGTCTATATCAGCCTGTCCGCGCGCAGCAAAAACCCTGGCATCCGGATTCACGCACGCGCCGAATCTGAAATCGGGCTCAAGCATTTACAGCTCGCGGGAGCCGACCAAGCGATTTCGTCGTATCAGTGGAGTGCGGTGCGGATCGCAAATGCGATCGCCCGTCCGTCCGTGGTGGATTTTCTCAATCTCATCCTCCCAGGGCGTGGCGAGGAGATCGGTTTCGAGGAAGTGCTGGTTCCACTGCGCAGTCCGCTCGCCGGCAAGACGATCGCCACTGTCGAGCAGGAAAACGAGCGCGTACGAATTGTTGCGCTCAAGCGCGACGACACGCCAATTTCCTTGCTGCCCGGTCCGGGGACGGAGCTGCGGGCGGGCGACCTGCTGATCGCGATAGGCTCGCGTGCGAATCTGCGGAAACTTGCCGAGACGCTCGAAACCTAGTCCGACTGAGTGAAATTTCCAGCTCGCCTGGTTCTCAACGACAGCGTCACGGAAGCGTGCTTTGATTCACAAATCACATCCTGAAAGAGTCTCACTATGCCCGCGAACGACATCTCAGCCTCTACCGAAGCCGGATCGCGTAAATCGACCGGGTCGCTCAAGGCACCCACGGGTTCGCTCAAAGCCCCATCGGGCGCAATGTTGGAGCGTGAGCCTGGCCTGTCCCCGCCCGCCCGTCGCGATTTCACGACGCGGCTGGCTGAACTCATAATCTTCCTGGCCGCGATTTTAGGCGCGGTCGCGCTCGGGCTCGGCATCAGCGAATACTTCAGCCAGCGCCCGTATGCCGCCGCGTACCTGATCGCTTACGCCGCGTTTCGGTTCGCCGACCTGCTGGTGCGTGACGAGAGTGCTCTCGGTATCGACCCCGCTCGTTTCGCTCATCGGATGATGAGCGAGCTGCCGGTGTTGGCAATCTTCTTTGGCGCGCCGTTCGAACGCACGTACTTGTACGGGGGAGATGCGCCGCGATGGCTGTGCGTTCTGGGCCTGCTGATCGAACTGGGAGGATTGTGGCTCGCGCTGGGAGCGCGAATTCAGCTCGGCTTTTTCTCGCCGATACAGAGCGCGGGCACGCGCCGGGCGCTCGTACGTAACGGATTGTACCGCTATATCCGCCACCCGATTTACTTAGGTGAATTTCTGGTGTTGTTCGCGTGGCCGTTCGAGTACGGCGCGCCGGTTACGCTGGCCATCGTAACGGTCAGCGGGATCGCGGTGACCAGGCAGCGAATCCGCGATGAGGAAGCCGATATGCTCGCGCAGTTCGGTGACGACTACGCTGGATACATCCGTGAGACCGAGGCGGTTATTCCCAACGTATGGTAGGCGTACTTTCGAACTTCGCTACGGTCTCGTCAATCAGAGCTTTTCCAGGGGCTTCGAGCGGGATTGCTGTGGTGTGAATCAATGCGACCGTCAAACGCGCGCTGCGGGCTGGTGCGGCGAAAGATTTTCGGGGCCACCGGATTCCTCAGGCGTTTACGGAGCGGCGGGCTCTGATCTGGCAGGTGGCGAGGGAGCAGTAGCGCGAATCGTCGGCGGTCACGAAGATCCGTCCGCAGGCTGAGCAATGGCGGGCGGCCTCGTCAGGACGCAGCAGCGGTTCTAGTTCAGCCATCGTTCGTTCCTCGCCTTCGTCGTGCGTTGACGCGCGGCGTGACCTCGCGGCTGACGGGGGCTCCACGACTTTGATCGCAGTGCCGGCCGCCGTCCGTGCGAGTTCGTCGGCACGGTTGTTGTGGATATCGCCGGCGTGGCCGCGCACCCACTCCCAGCGGACCAGGCGTCGCGCGACCTCGGCGTCAAGTTCGCGCCACAGGTCGAGGTTCTCGCGCCGCTTCCATCCTAACGTCATCGTCTTTACCACATACTGGCTGTCAGTCCGAACCGTGACCTCGGCGCCCGGCGGGAACGCGCGCAACGCTTCGATCGCGGCTGTTATTTCCATCCGGTTGTTGGTGGTGGCCGGGTTGGCGCCGGAAAGCA
The DNA here is from genome assembly GCA_035624865.1 of Binataceae bacterium (SeqCode). Taxonomy (GTDB): domain Bacteria; phylum Desulfobacterota; class Binatia; order Binatales; family Binataceae; genus JASHZA01. Next base: position 9,369 of record DASPQS010000126.1, read on the forward strand.
CGCGGGTCGAACCGTCTGCATGGATAATCACGACCCCCCATCCGCCGGGGCCGGGATTGCCGAGGCATGACCCGTCGGCGTAGGCGATAGTTTGTGTCTCTGTCATGTGTGTCTCAGGCCGTAGCGCGCTCCCGGCGCATCCGCTCGAACCAGTCAAAGTACTGGCGCGCCGCGCGGTCCCACGAAAAATCGGCAGCGAAGCAATTGTCCATCAGCTTGCGCCATAGCGGCGGCTGGCGGAAGGTCTGCACCGCGCGACGCAGCGCGCCGATCAGCATTTCAGGACGGAAATCGGTCAGGACGAAACCGTTACCGCGCCCGCTCGAAGGATCGAAATCGGTGATAGTGTCCTTAAGCCCGCCGGTCGCGTGGACGACCGGCGGCGTCCCATATTTCAGCGCATACATCTGGGTTAGCCCGCAGGGCTCGAATCGCGAGGGCATCAGGAACATATCGCTGCCCGCCTGAATGCGATGGGCGAGGCTATTGTCCATGGCCGAAACCATGCGGAGCGAGTCCGGGTAGCGCCGCTGCGCGTCGCGGAAGAATCTTTCGAGCTTGGGGTCACCGCTCGAAAGCATCACGATCTGCACATCGAGAGCTACAACTGCGTCGATCGCATCCGCGATCAAATCGAGCCCCTTCTGGAAAGCCATTCGCGACACGATCCCGGCCACGGGTGTTTCGTTCCGATGCGGCAGCTTCAATTCCTCGCGCAGCGCGCGGCGGCACTCCTGCTTGCTTTCAGGATGCTGCGGTGAGTAGCGAGCGGTGATCAGGGTGTCTTTGGCTGGATCCCATTCGTCGTAGTCGGCGCCGTTCAGAATGCCGATAAAATTGTCGCCCCTGGCCCGGAACACCCCGTCGAGTCCGTAACCGATCGCCGGGTCATGCGCAACCTCGTAAGCGTAAGACGGGCTCACGGTGGAAGCTCCGTCGGCCAGAACCACCGCACCCTTCATCAGGTTTACTTCGCCGTAAAACTCCAGGCATTCGGTCGAATACCAGGACTTGTCCAGGCCGAGCAGCGGGAAGTCGCGAGCGTTGAACCGGCCCTGATACTCGGCGTTATGGACCGTGAAAGCTGCGACAGTCGTTGAAAATTTCTCGCGCAGCGCGGTATCCGCCCGCATGATGACCGGGAGCGCCGCCGCATGCCAGTCGTGTGCGTGGACCACGTCGGGACGCACGATTTCCACGGCGGCGGCTGCCGCGCGTGCGAAGAAGATAAAACGGCGAAGATTGTCAGGATATTCTCCGCCGTTTTCGCCATAGATTCCGTTGCGGCCGAAGAATTCCGGATGGTCGATCAGGTAGAGCGGAACACCGGCAGCGCCGTCGGCCCGCAGGATACGGAACTTTTCGGGCGCCGCTCCGAGCTTGACGCTCAAGCCTTCCGCCAGCGGTTCCCCCCTGATCTTGCCAAGCAGCATCTTGTAGGCGGGCAGAATGACACAAGCCTGAACACCGCGGCGACTTAACGCCTGCGGCAGTGCGCCAATAACGTCGGCGAGGCCCCCGGCTTTGGCATAAGGACCGATCTCGGCGGCGACGATCGCAACCTTCACTTCTACAATCTTCCTGTACGGACGCCCCTGTGCAAGCCGCCGCGGCTGCGGAAATGTCGCGGATTAGCAGAAAAAACTGCGAGGCCAGGAGTCCTTTCATGCAGAAGCGCCGAATCACAAGGGACGAGAGGGCAAGTCAATGTACATCGCACATTCAGGACTCGAACCGGCCGGTGGGGTATCGCGTAGCCATAAGGGTCTTTTGGGGGTAAATTCTGACGCTAAACCGGGATCATCCGTGCGCAACTCGAAAGCGCCGTGGATAGTAGTCAGCGGCCTCGACGGTTCGGGGAAGACAACGTTGGCGACGCGGTTGGCTCGCAGGCTTGGCGCGCGCTTCTTCCGGCTTCCATTTCACGATTTCGTCAAGCCTGGTATCACGCGCTCCGGTGACGGCAGCCCCTTTGGCGATGTGCACACGGATCGTCTTCTCTTCGCAGCGGATGCGCGTCTGACCAACTATCTCATTCGCGACTGGCGCCATCAGGGAACAGCACTGGTTTCTCAGAGGGGATGGATGGACAGCTATGTGTTCAGCTCCGTTCAGGGTGTGCCGTATGAAGGCACCACACAACTCCTGCAACCTGAGAACCTGGAGTGTCCCTCGGCGGTCATATACCTCGCCGCGAAGCCCGAAGTGGCGTACGCGCGAATCAAGGATGATCCCAAAGCCGATAAGTACGAGACCCTGCCGTTCATGAGGCTGCAGTACGCGGCTACACTCGATTTCCATTTTGCGGTTCAGGCGAGGAACCCGCTGCTTGCTCCCTTCCACGAGATTCCGGCGATTTTGATCGACACCACGAAGCTCACCCTCGACTCGGTCTACGAGCGGGGCGTGCGCTTCGTCGAAGATACACTTCGCATGCCACAAGTTAGTGCCGAAGACTCTCGGGCCGGTGTCGGCGCGGCTCTTTAGCTGGAGATGGAGACAGGAGACATGGCCGTGGTCGTGCGCGACCACGGTTCGCGTGAGCGAAGAGTCCTATAGGAGATCACGAATGAGCATATCGCGATGTCGGATGAATCTCAGAAGGGCCCTGACCATTGCAGCGCCTGCGGCGCGCCGTCAATCTCAACGCCGCGCCTGTCCGCAGAAGTGCAGCTTTGGGTAGGGGATAATGTGGGCCCGCAGCGCCCTGACCATCTCGGGTGCCAACGAGGCAACGGAAACCTTCTGTGTTGGCCGCTCGTACCGTTCGATCGTGCTGCCATTGTCGCTGTAGCCGACCAGGTCGATCTGTCCGTCACATTTGCTGTCGAAGTAATAGGTCAACGAATGCAATCCAGGACCTTGCGGCTTGACGATGGTATCGATCGCCAGGCGGTTCATGCGTCCGCTCGCGCTGTACAATGGTAACGAACCCGCCGTCGCGTAGACGAACCATATGTCGGGTGGTGGCTCGACGCTCTTCAGGTATACGCCCTTGATGTATGGTCCGAATGACTGCGCTCGATATGACGATGTCGCTGCACCCCCGGCGGGTTGTGACGCGGTTGCGGTCTGCTTCAGAAGCGTTTGTGCAACCTCGACGCTGACGGCGTACGCTCTCCCGCCGCCCTGCTGTGCATACGAATAGACGCCGATTAGCCTGCCCCGCGAGTCGAGTATCGCGCCACCGAAAATCTCCGGCGGGAACTCCATCAGGACTTCGATAGCGGTGGTGCGATGAATGACTCCGGCATCCAGCCATTGGTAGTCGGGACGCAACGCCGCTGTCGTCGCCGGGATGAGCGCTATCTTTCCCTCGAGCTTGCCGATCACCTGGACCTCCGAGCCGGGTTCAATCGTCCCGGCCTTGCCCTTCGGGATCGTTTTCAAACCCGGAGGAGGATGTTCGATTGTCAGGATCGCCAGGTCCGATGCTGGATCGAGCTTTGTGACTAAGGCGGTATAGGAAGCGGTACTTCGGGCGCCCTCATCTGGCTTCAGCGGAACCATCACGGCGACTCCGTGGCTGTTCTTAACCAGATGCCAGTTAGTCAACACCTGACCCGGCGCGCCGATGATCGAGCCCAGGCCCACGGTACCTTCGTCGGTTACGAGTGCGACCGTTGCGTCGAGAGCGTTAGCATAGCCCGCGTCGTTCGCCGCCCCGCGCGTTGCGCTCAGCGCCGAAAGCAGGGGCGGGTGGTTCAATGCTGCCACGATCGCGCTTAGCGCGACCGAAGTGACGCCTTCGCGGAATGCCGTAACGACCGCAGTCTCTGAGCTACCGAGACCTGCGCCCGCCGGCGCCATTGCATATTGTCTCTCGGCGCCGGTCTTTTCACGGTGGCCTGGACTTATCACCATTACGAGCACGATCGCGACCGCCGACGCAGCGACTACCTCGACCACAAACCGCGGCGTGATCCAATCCGAGAGACGATCGCGGGTGGTCCCCAGCGTCTGCGCGATTCCGGCAAACCAGCGTTTGAGCACTGGCTGGGGCGTGAGAGCACCCTGCGGCCTGTTCGGGATTAGTTGTTGGAGTCGCGCGATGAGCCGATCGGGCGCCTTTTCGCCTTCGAGCAGCAACAGAGCAGTCTCGCGCATTTCCACAACGCGATTGATGCAATACGGGCACGAGCGCAGATGCGATTCGACCGTCTGCCGCTCTTGGGCCGCCAGGGAGTTGCCCACGAATTCGCCCAACTCGCGTTCGGACGGGCATTCGGACCCTTTTAGTCGTCCAAGCGTGGCGATCAGTTTCGAGTCGGACTCTTTCAAGGCTTCACCCGCGCGCTCCTCACCCTTATGCGGCGCAGCTTCCCAAGAATAAAGACTGCCGAGCTGCCGGATTTTTCCGTCGCTTTCACAAAATTCCCGCGCGCCTAAGGCATTCCTCGATACTCGACTTGGCGCGATGGAACTTTGAGGCGATCGTCCCGGTCGGCAGGTTGAGCATTCGTGAGATTTCCTGGTAGGAATCCTCGCGCTGCCTCATCCAGAAGATCTCCTGGTCAATTTCGGGAATATTTTGAATGCAGCCTAAAAGCGCCCTGCGATTTTCCGCGTCGAGCGTCATTTCCTCGGGATCCGAGGATCGGTCGGCGGCGGGGTCGATGACTGGGCGATCCTCATCCTCGTCGCGCTCTTGATCGAGAACCTGCAGCTCGAATCGGCGCCCATGACGCCGCAGATGACTCTTGGCTTCGTTCTGCGTGATCATCCGGATGTAAGCTGCGAACTCGTAGGCGGTGCTGCCGCGGAACTGTCTGACTCCCCGATCGAGCAGCAAAAGAAAAACATCCTGCGTAAGATCTTCACGTTCGTTTGGGGTCAGGCTGCTGAATTTCCCGAGCAGCCGGTAGACCAGCGGACTGTAAGTCCGGACAAACGCGTCCCACGATTCTTTATCCCCTGCGATAACCCCGGGGAGAAGATCCTTCAGCTCCTGCGTCACGGCGATGCGCCGTTACCATAGAGCAAATCGGTTCAGGACGAAACGATAGATTTATCCGCGAGTTCCTGCAGTCAAAGAGTCTTACGTCGACTCGCATCTCGGTTTTTTGTCGCGCGATATTCCGGCCCGGAGCGAACGATCCGCCTTAGCGAGTCCCGATCAATGCGATGAGGGTGCAGAAGAGCGCTGCGCCAACGCCGGCCATGGCGGCGATTCCGGCTGCCGCCCCCGGGAGGGACGCTGCTCGCTACGCCGACCTTCTTCGACGATCCAGGTCTGTGGCGGCGGGCTGTCACGCAACACGGCGACCTTTGGCGCATTTTCGTCAAAAACCCAGGTCAGATGCGATGGTAGAGCGCTTGCCCGCGGGGCGGATGCCGTGCTCGTCAGAAATTCGGGCACCGATCCTTTTGATCTGATTACGCAGGGTGAAGATGCGGCGCCCGCACCATTTGCCATTTGCGGTTTAGCCAAAGGATTCGACGAGATTTCCGCTTTGATCGCTTCCAGGCGGCGCTTGAATTCGCGGGCGCTGGCAACTCTATCCGCAACATTGAAAGCGAGCGATTGGGCGATCAAATCCGAGAGCTTCTTGTTGCATCCCGGCCGCAGCCGCGTCAGCGGCGGAAAGTCAAAAGGTATCGGAGTGCGGCCTGAGAGTACCTCGTGCAGGGTCGCGCCGAGCGCATACAAATCCGAGCGCTCCTCCGATCTGCCCTCATACTGCTCGTGCGGCGCGTAACCCTCCGTTCCGTACTTGGTCATGCGCGAATGCCGAAACAGGCGCGCGATGCCGAAATCAATCATCTTGACGTTCCCGTCCGACGTCAGCATCACATTACCCGGCTTCAGATCGCGATAAATGATCGGGCAGCTACGGACGTGGAGGTATTCGAGCGTCTCGAGGATTTGGATCGCGATATCGACCGCTTCTTGCTCGGACAGCCTTCCTCCTGCCGCCCTGACCCGCTCCTGCAGCGTAATGCCTTCGACGTATTCCATGACGAGGTAGTGGTTATTGCCCTCCTCGAAGCGATCGTAGATGCGGGGGATATGCCAGTTCTTCAAGGCGGCCAGCAATTCTGCTTCACGCACGAAGGCTTCCACGGCCTGCCGGCGTTTGACGGGATCTGTGAAGTTGTCGATCATCTCGGCAACGGCGCACATCCGTCCCAGCCTCAAGTCCTCTGCGAGGTAGACGAGCTTCATTCCTCCACCTCCAAGACGCCTGATGATTCGATAGCGGTTGCCCAGCATTCGCGAGTCTGCGGTTGTCATTGTTCTTTCCCCCAACTCTAGCGGCCGAACCCTTCGTCTCTCGCAGCGTAAGACTCGCAACCAGAGATTTTTTTGCCGGTCCAGTAGAGATGTAGAAGCCGAGGACTGATCCGGCGTCTGCGCGACCGCCGTGGAAGGCTGGGTAGGCGAGGCCAGGGACACTCAAATGACGTTCTGGTTTGCTTTTTCTTGCCTTGGAAGTCTTTCGGAGTTATCGGTTACTAGGTAAGCTTTGTGCCCGGAAGGTCCACGGACAGCCTCTGCCCAGAGATGAGGGTTCCGAGCGGTCGAAACCCCGCCTTCGGGCCGGGAAAGACCCGCCGTCGCGTACGCTGGATGGCTCGCGAGACAGGCCATCGAACTCGATACTGGTGGGCGCGGGTGCATACGAAAAAAGATCCAATCCTGGGAGTCATAAGGCGCAGGCGGCTAATCCGGCCGCCGCAAGAATCGGAGCTATCGCCAGGGAAACAATGAAAACCGGAACTGAAGTACTCGGAAACCGCTACCGGATCGTCAGACCCCTGGGCGGTGGCGGCATGAAAAGCGTCTATCTGGCCGAGGACCTCAAGCTCAGCAAGCGTCTGTGCGCAGTGGCCGCAATGATCGATAACTTTGCCGACCCTGACGAGCAACAGGCCGCGGTCGCTGCCTTTCAGCGCGAAGCCGATATGCTCGCCTCGCTCAGGAATGACCACATACCGCAGATTTACGACAAGTTCAGCGAGCAGCAGAGCCATTATCTCGTGATGGAGTTTATCGAGGGCGATACCCTCGAGAAGCGCATCAAAGTGGCGGGCGGTAAGCTATCCGAGCAGGAAGCGATCGATATCGCGATCCAAATGCTCGAAACGCTCGAGTATCTGCATGGCCTCAATCCTCCAGTCATCTATCGCGACATGAAGCCGGGCAACGTCATGGTGACACCCGGCGGCAAGGTCAAACTCATCGATTTTGGGATCGCCCGGTTCTTCCAGCAGACCACTATGACCCTCGTGGGCACGCCCGGTTATTCGCCGCGCGAGCAGTACGGAGGCAAGGTCGAGGAGCGCTCGGACTTGTATGCTCTTGCCGCGGCTTTGCACGAGGCGCTTTCGGGCCGTCCCGCGGTTCCGTTTGATTTCCCGCCGCTCCTGCAGCTTTGCCCCGGATCGAACCAGCACCTTTCGGATCTTATTGGGCAGGCTCTGGCCGATAAGGTCGAGGATCGGGTCCCAAACGCGCGCGAATTCAAGAATCGTTTGGCCGCGATCAAGGCCGAACTTGCCGCCGGGCCGGCGCAATCGATGCAAGCGAGCCAACAGCGGGACAATACTGTACCCGTGCGCAGGACGACCACGCAGCCCGACAGCCAGACTTGGGTATTCAAGGATACCGGTGTGTTTTCGGGCCCGATCGGTCAAAGCGGCTCCAACCCTGTGCCAAATATTGGCCGGCAAGCTTCATCGCGAAATCTTTCGCAAACAGCTTCGTCCAGCTCATCGCAAAACATCTCGAACGATAAGACCGAAGTTCTCACGCAGATCCCCGGCTTGCAGGGCGCCGCGATGGCGAACGTCGGGAACCAGGACCAAACCGCCGTTCTCGCCGCAGGTGGTCCGGGCGTGACGGGAGCCGCTCCCGGCCTGAACGGTCAGACTTGGGTCTTCCGCGAAGGAACGGATCAAGACAAGCGAGGCGGACGCTCCGGCCTCAAGCTTCTGATCGGCCTGGCTTCGATTGCTGCGGTTGCCGTGGCTGCCGTCGCTGGCGTGAATCAATGGAATGAGATCCAGCGTGAAAAGGACTTGATCGACGCTCACGAGAAGTTCGAGCAGCAGCAACAACAAGAGCTTCAGGCGGCCGAACGTCAGAAGGAATTGCTCTTGCAACAGCAGGCTGAGCGCGAGGCGGAATTGCGAAGACAGCGGCAGGAAGCGGCGCTCGAGCAACAACGCCGGTGGCGAAGGCAACGACAGCTACAGCAACCGCCCGCGCCGTACCCTTACCCGACCGTTGCTGAAGCGGCGCCGACTCCGTCCAACAGCGGCTTTGGCGGCGCAATCGCATCGGGCGTCGCGGGTGCGCTGGGCGGAGTCGTCGGAGGGCTGATTGGTGGCACTATCAGTGGCGGATCTGGCGGGTCCGCCTCTTCCCGACCTGCATATCCGCAACCTTATTATCCACCCCCGAGGTCTCGTCCCCCGCGTTAGGCAGGCGCTGCATCCCGCCGGGATGAGCCTACCAAACATTTCCCGAATCCACCGAAGAAACTGCACAAACAACGGTCCGCTCCTCCGCCGGCGGACGAGACGATCGGTTCGGACGTTTCATGCCTCAAACGCCCGAACCGCAAAGCGATGCAACGCTGCGAACCTCTAGACGCGGAAGGTGAACTGTAGGTTGCCGAACTGGATCCGATCTCCGTCGCGAAGCAGATACTCGTTAATACGTTGGCGGTCTACATAGGTCCCGTTTTGGCTCTGTAAGTCGCGCAAGTAGAAGCCGCCATTTTCGGGGGTTATGGTCGCGTGCAGCCGCGACACTGACTTATCCGACAACACAACGTCGTTGTCCTGAGAGCGGCCGAAACTGGTGCTCGAATCGGGCCGGAGGTCCAGTTGTTTGCCGCTGGCGTCGACCAGGCGGGGTGCCGCGACTGCCTTCTTGGCTGTCGCAGCTGCCGTCACTGCATTGGGCGCCGCAACCGCGGCACGAGAAATAGCAGGAGCCGTCGCGCCGGCGGGTTCGGCCTTGACGTTGAAACTAAGCATATAGTTCCCGATTTCGATCGTATCGCCATTGTTCAATTGCGTACTCGTCATCGGGCGCCCGTTCACCCGAATTTCGTGGCCCAGGCTGTCGAGAACGAAATCGTTTCCGCGATGCTCGATCCGGGCGTGGCGTCCTTCCACCGCAGGGTCTCCGAACAAACCGACGTCGCACTCTTCGGCCCGTCCCAAAACGGTCAGCGCCTTCTCCAGGCGAAACTCGCGATTGCGCAACCGCCCGGCTTCCACCTTGAGCCAAGCCGTTTTGGTCAAATCCTGAACCAGGCCGATCAGAAGCCCGATCATCAGGCCGGTCTCGCCATAGCCAAAAGCGCGCGCCAGCGCCGGGCTGAATGCCGCAATGATTGGGTCAAAAAACAGCCCGCCGATAAACCCTCCGAGAAGACCTCCGATTGCGCCCTTGGCAATGTTCGGGACCGAAAATGTCGCGACGCCAATACCGAACCCGATAAGCAATCCCAGCTCCGCCCATGACACGGACCTTGGCAGCAGCATCTGGACAACCCCGGCCGATGCCCGATCTTTTGGTACCAGTTTGGTGAAAATCTCGTTACCCCAATAGTCGGCAGGCAGACCCAGCGCAAAGCAGATCAGAAACGTAAGGAGCAACAGCCGCTTGTTCTTCGGCGTCAGAGTAAAGGATTGGAACTCCGTTACGTTGATGAGCATTCCAATGAATGCCGGCAGCAGCATTGCTACGAAGTAATAGGAATAGAATGCGAGTGTGCCTCTCGGTATCGAGCCGGTGCTGTCCGCCAACGGATTCAACTTGAACCATATTTCAGTCGGAATCCAACCGGCGATTCCTCCGGCAAGTCCAGCACCCGCTTTGATAGCCACTTCGCGCCGATTTATCTCGGACCAGTTCATGATCCAGTTCTCCTGATGGTACCCAGTCTGAGGAATTTTTGTCAGTTAAAGGATAGGGTTGTGTGACTGACGCCAATGCCTCTATGTTTATTGGATTTGCCCTCGGACCGAGCCGAAGTCGATCCGGAGGCCCCGTGCGATTCGTAGCGTGCGGCCCGGAGATAGTTCGCGCCGCTGGCCATCGGGAGTATCGGCCCGCCAACTGGTGGTGGATAGATTCTTGAGGCCCAGCACCGAGTAATCGCCGCTGATCGCCCTTACCTCCGCGACCAGCGCGTCGGCCGCAACCGACCTGAGCCCCGGCATTTCCTGCTGACGCAAACTGGTCCCGGGGCGCAACGGCACCGATCGCGTGCCCATCACCAGCATGAGACGTTCTGGCGACGGCGTCGCCGCGGGCCGGACAGTCGAGGATGCGGGCAAAGGACGCGAGCGGAACTGGAGCAACTGGGTCGCGAAATTGAAAGCCCGGTTTGGAGATACCTGCCGTGCCTCGAGAATCGCCGTTGCCAGCAGCGCGTAGGACAACAAGCCTGATATCAGCGTCGGTAGAATATCGATCGCCCCTTCGATCAGGTTGTGAGGATCGGTTACGTCGAGATCCCACAAGGCGTGCAGACTGGATACGAGCAGATAGCCAATCGGCAGCGCGATCCAGTTCTTGGCCGGCTTGAGCATCACGATTCCGACCGCGTACCCGAGCAGCGCGGCCCATGCCATGTGACCCGCGAGGTCGTTTAACGACCTCATGATCAGGTGCGCCATTGCGGAAAAGCCGTTGATATCGAGTATGTCCATTATGTCCTGCAGACTGTAGTTCTGGTGCAGATCGGCAAGACAGATTCTGCGGAAATGCTCCGGACCTAGCGCGAGCCACGCGGGATGTCTTTGCGCTTCGAAGGTGAGAAACTCGTTTAGCGCCTGCCTGATGAAGGGTCCCTGAAGGAGGATATCCCTCATGTACTGGTGCACCGTCTCGAAGAGCGCGAGGCCGGCGCCTGAAGCCGCGCCCAGCAGGATTCCATCGAGCGGCTCCCGCACGGTCATCTCCTCGCGCCAGGGCGATCTGAATTTCGTCGCGATCAGGCATAGCAGCAGCACCGGTACGATCTTGGTCGCTTCTTCGACCATGCCGATAGTCACTACGTTGTCGAGGAACTGCCCAAACAGGCCCAGATGCTTCTCATCCGGAAACAGAACCGACCCCAGGCCTTCTGCCAGGATATAGTGGAGCGGGAGCCAGACCGTGCTGATGGAAAGGAATCCGAGCAGCATCGCGGTGACCAGGACCAGGGTGGGTTTTGGCTTTCCGCATAGCCGGTAGACGAGGTACACAAATATCGCCGCGACGTACGCGCCGAACACCCAGGCAAAGCAATCGAAGGCGCCGAGATCTATGTATCCGTTCGCAGTGCTGAATTTGCATGAGTCGGGGAATGCCACGATCAACGTCAGAATCGACGAAACCACGATTGTGAACGCGGCGGGCGCGAGAAACCCCTTGCTTCCGACGGAACGCCACATCGTGAAGATCGGGAACAGTTGTCGAAGTTTGATTGTCCCCCCGCGAATTACTTGGCCGCCAGGGTGCCTGTCCATAAAATCTCCTCCGCGATCGGTCGGTACGGCACTAGCGAGGAAACGGACGCGGCGATAGGATGCACAACTTCGTGGTGGATGTAAATCAACGCAGCCACCGATAGCGTCACGTAGGATGTCACTTAACCGCGACCGCTCGCAGAAGAGAAGACTCCCGCGACGCGATTATTTTGCAGGTAGCAAGATTTCGGCGCGGTGCCCCACTTTACAGTTGGCCCCGCGAGCGGCGGAACTATTGCCGAACCGGTCCCTATCGTCGCCAGTTGCCGATCAGGATGAACGGGGCCCAGTAGTACGGATTGGAGAAACGGGAACGACTCGCGGAGTTTTCCGGGTTCGCCACAGATAATTCGCCGGGCAGTGGCTTTGATGCGAAACCGCCACGTATCAGCGCGACTTGGGCGTCGCGGAGCGCGCTAGCCTTGGAAATCTGCCCCTTTCCGGCCATCAGACCACCATAGAAACTAGTCATTAGCAACCGTGTGCTCTCGTCATCGACCGGCCACAGACTTGCGAGTACCGCCTCGGCGCCGCGCGCCTGTACCGTTTCGGCCAGACTGTCAACTTCGCTGCCCGTCAGACTCTCCTTGCTCGAGGCGGTCTGGCACGCGGACAACGTCAGAAGCTGCACGCCCGACATGTGCAGGTCCGGCGAGAGCCTTAGCGTCCGCAAACTCAGGATCGAGCCGTCGCCGAGCAGCAGGAACGATCTCCGATCGTCAGGACCGAATACGTAGTGGCTCGCAATATGTACCACGGGACTATGCCCGCCGAGATCTTTGGCGATCGCCTCGCGATTGAAAGCCTGGTTCAGGGCGATAGTTCCCGGGAGCATGCCGGTGCCCGGCTCGCGGCACGCTTTCGGATATGAGCGCGCCTTTATGATTGAGCATAGTTCCGCCGGAACGTTGGTGAGAGCCTCGAGCTTCAGATCGGGTAGTGGCTGGTATTCATTCGAGGTGCCCAGTCCTGCCGCCCTCCATCGCGTAATGTCGGGACGCTCCCGCAGCTGCGCCGGATCGATTCGAGCCAGGACCACCGTGGCATAGCGCTCGGCCATGTAATGCTTGCCGTCGTATAGCGCCGCAATCGGAACGTAACGAAGGTCGCCATCCAACGACCACGCGATCGTGCTCGCGCGCTCACGGTCCAGATGCTTTTCCAATGGTGCGACGATGATTTGATATAGCTCCGACAGAATCTGCCGGGTGGTGGGCGAAGGGTATGCCAATGCTCTTCGAAGTAAGGTGATCTTGTCGTGCAGACGGTCAGCCGTGATCGGCGACGACGCCGCGAAGCGAGACTCCGGCGTGACTAATACCACCCAGCATCGACTGTCGGCGACCAGTGTATAGACGGCGACCACTCCCGGGCCGGTTTCCTTGAGTATGACCGCTATATCATGCGACGGTTCCAGATCCTTCAGGCCGACGCCGCTCTTTCCAGTACTCAGTCCGACCGGAAGGTTGTCGAGAAATTTGCGAAGGCGATCGCTTGCCGCGCGAAAATCCGCGTTGAGCTGCGCGATCTGCTGCTTATCAGCGGCTGCGGGCCCGTTGCTGCTCGTCAAGGCGGACCGCCGCGACGCGATCTCAGCCACCGTGTGGGCGAGTTGCGCGTATTTCTTCCGGCTCGAATCTTCGGCTCCCGGAGCGAATCGGGCGCTGCCGTGCGGCTCGATTTCGCCGCCCGTGAATTCGCGGTATTCCTCGTCTTTGAGCAGACTCATTACCTCCAGCGCTTCGTTAATCCGGCCTTCAGAAAGCAACAGGTCGGCAAGATTCCGATAGGTTATCGCCCTTGACCGCAGGTAACTCAGCCGGTACTGCCGCTCCAGGCCGCTGATCGCGCTGCGTTCGCGCTGGGTTAGATTGACCGCCTCCTTTCCATAGAAGATAGCTGCATCGTTCAACCCGCGAGACCGCGCCACGCCCATAAGATTTGTCATCAGGACGCCTTGCAGATCCATGTTTCTGAGCGCGGTGACGATTACCAGTGACTGTTCGTAAGCCTCGCTCGCGTCGGCGTATTGATGAAGGTCTGAGTAAACGTTTCCCAGCGCATTCAGCGCCGAACTCTCAGCTGCGGGATCTTCGGTGTCGCGCGCAATAGTCAATGCCTGCTTGCCGGTGTCCAAAGCTTGATTGTTGCGCCCCATCGCTTCATATACACCCGCAAGATTACTCAGAATCGCGACTTCCCCCGCCGGGTAATTGGCCTTGCGGTTGAGCTCCAGGGCCGTCTCGTAGGCCTTTATCGCTGCTTCGAACTGGCCCATATCCGCGTAAGCGCTCGCTAGGTTGTTGAGCGCCGGGATCTCGTCATCCGGAGCGTTGAGGCTCCGCGCCAGCTCGGCCGCCTGGCGGTCATACCGGATCGCGGCGCCGTATTGGCCGAGCGCCTCGGAGACCGAGCCCAGTTCGACCAGCGTTGATTGCTCGCCCGCCCGAGAACCGGTTTGCTGCATGATCGCGAGCGCCCGGCGAAAACTGTCCAGGGCCTTTTCATACTCTCCGTCCTGTTGGAACACGCTTCCGATATTGTCCAGCACCGCTCCCTCTGCCTGCGCGAGGTGCGCGTCGCGCGCGACCGCGAGTGCCCGATCGTAGTATTCAAGCGCGCGTTCCGACTGGCCCTGGTCCGCGAATACGTTGCCGATGCCGTTAAGCGCCGCGCCCTCGTCAATCGAATCGCCGATATCGCGGGCTATCGCCAGCGACTGCTCGAGGGCCGCCATCGCCTGGTCGTGCTGGCCGTGAAGTTCGTATGTATCACCCTGATGACGGAGTGCCTGCGCTTGTCGCTTGCGTCCGCCGTCGGCTGAAGCGCTCGCGGCAGGTTGCGGACCGGAGCTAACCTTGCCGGCAGCGGAGTCCGCGCCGCTCGCACACGCGCCGATCGATAGCAGGTTCGCGCCGAGAAACAGCAACACCAGCAGAAGAACTCGTCCACGATGCCGCAGGAACGCGCGAGGATTCCGATTCGTCATAACAGCGCAACTGACGTTAGCCCAACCGCGTCTGCGGTGTCTGCCCTCCCAACTAGGCCGCGTTCGGTACCTTGCGCCGCTGCGCTTCGCTCTGCATGCGGGCAAGGGCGGAAAGGTAGAGAACCACCTGCGCGGGAGTAACCCCGGCGCGCGCGGCCACGTCACGGGCGACCTGTGCCACCGGCTCGGAATTGTTCGTGCGATGGACTATCTCGTTGACGAAGGGGCGAATCTTCGCCGCCGCCGCCTCGGTCAGCACCGGCCGCCCCGCTCCCGCGGCAGGCTTCGGCAGGCTGAGCGTGCCAAGGTAGCGCGCGATATTATTGATCAGGAAGATGATCGTCGCGAAAAAGGAAATCACACCCCACCATCCTAGTACCGCCGTAATTCCGGTGTACGACAGGAAGTACTTGTTGATGCACGGTTTGCACAGCTCGGCATCTATCTTCCTGTGGAAGCGCACGACCAGCGCCCCGATATTCTGGAAGAACACAACGTGTTTGGTGGGTGCTTCGATTCCGCAATTCTGGCAGGTAGACATTTTTCGCTCCTCCCGCGCCGCGCCCGGCGGGCGCTTTTTCGTGATTCTGCCGATGAAGACGCGCGAGAAGGGCTTTTTTTCCGGAACTTCGCAGTGGCGGCCAACTAATCTGGGCCCCACCGGATAAAACTGGCGCCCCCTGCGGGATTCGAACCCACGGCC
>DASPQS010000127.1:0-4332 GCA_035624865.1 Binataceae bacterium (SeqCode)
AGTGCTTATCTGAATATGGGCGAGGCGTATATGTCGTATTCGCCGCCGAAGTTCGACGCTGCCCTGCCCTTTTTTCGCAAGGCGCTGGAGATCGATCCGGGATCGTCGATTGCCGCGCTGCGGGTGGGCGAGATTTACGCGCAACAGGGTAATCGGGACGAAGCCGTCCGCTATCTGAAGGTCGCCAGCGACGATCGGGTGAAAAATCCCAACATCGCGGGGGAAGCGGACCAGATGTTGCGCCAGATCAGTTCGCGCTAGCGCGAATCCGGAGTGGGCGTCGCACCCTGCTGCTGCTCAGCCCCTTGTCGGAAACCCGGTGGGACGAAGTAGCGATCGAAGTCCGGCTGCTGTTCAGGCGTCAGGATGGCCCTAATCCGAACGTAGGCATCGAGCAGAAGCGTGCGCCGCTGGCGCTGGAAATCTCGCCGCGCTTCCAGAACTTTGGCGCGCGTATCCTCCATCACCTCGCCGATCTGCATCTTCTCGGCGGGCGTGAGCTTGAGCACCCGGTCCATTCGCTGTAGCGGTCCCTCGCCGGGCAGGCGAAGCAGGTTGCGGCTATAGACAAAGGTCGTCGCCACGAAACCGATGGCGAGACCCGCGGCGAGCGCAAGCGCGAGGGAAAGCAGATTGAACTTACCCAGCAAAGTCGTCTCGAGGGGTGAGCGGCGTTTCCTGAAGGATTAAGTGATTGGAGTCCTGCGCGGCAGTGTCCGGCTCGAATAGCTCGCCGCCGGTGGTGAAACTGGTCAGCTCTATGCCTGAATCGTCGCCCGTGATCGTTCGTTCGAGCACATAGGCGGATGATGGGCGTGCGGCCATAACGTACGCTGCTAAAACCGCTGCCGCCATCGCGCCCGCCGCACTCAGCGCCCACCACGAGCGCCTGGCGAAACCTGGGCTGTCACCCTCCCGTGGAGCTCGAAGCGGAAGGACGATCACACGGGAGCGTGGCGGCGTCCCAGCCATCGAGTCGGCGTTGGAGTGGAGTACTGGCGCGCTCAGGGCAAAGACACGGAATGAACGATTGCACCGTTGACAGAATTGCAAGTGTGTGCCGAAGGCGGCACGATGCTCCAAAGGCATCGTACGCTGCCAGAATGCGACGAACGCTTGTCTAGCCTCGAAGCAATTCATCTTACTGCCCGGCGACGCCGAGTATTGAGAATCTGCTCGGCCCTTTTTCGCATCAGTTGACGGGCGCGAAATGCCCGAATTTTCACCTTCGCTTCGCTCCATCCTAGGATTTGGGCAATCTCGGCAACACTCAGGTTCTCCGCCTCCTTAAGAATCATAACCGTTTTGTCGTCCGGCCGCAGGGAATCGAGCAACCGATGCGCGAGGTCCACGGCCTCCTGGCGCTGCTCAGCGGCGGAAACGATTTCCTCGGGCGTCGCCTCGCTAACCAATTGCGCCCACGTATACTCAGGGGCGCTGAAATCGGCAACCAGATCCTCTGGGCGGCGCTGCCGGCGGCGCAATTCGTCGTAGCATACGTTGGTAACGACGGCGTGCAGCCAAGCGCCAAACGGCATCTCGGCGCGAAAGGTCGAAAGTTTGGTGAAGGCGCGGATAAAGCTCTCCTGCGCCAGATCCCTCACGATTTCGCTGTCGGCGAAGAATCGACGGCACAGGCGCTCGACCTTGTCGCGATAACGCGAGGCAAGCTCCGCGTAGGCCGCCGTTTGTCCCGCCAGGACTTCGGCGATCAGTTCCTCGTCAGGTCTGACGGCCGGGCTCCCAAATCGCAGCTTGCTGGCGAGCGCGAGAGGCATAACTGTTTATTATTACGCCCATCGTCACTTCCGGTTACGTTGCTCTTAGGCTGTCTGGATCATGACGCCGGTCGCTGCGGTCTTCAACGTCCGGGCGGAGGCGGCGCGAGCCCGGCGTTGGCGAGGTCGGCGGGGGTATCGAGGTCGAGCACCACTCCGGGGTCGTCAACGTCAGCATAGACGACGCGGCCGGGGTCGGCATTCACGACCACACGCGCACCGCGATCCTCGGGCGCGGCGAAAAGTTCGGCGAAGATCGACCTGGCGAAGAGCACCGGGTGGCCGCGGCGCCCATCGTGGCGGGCAATCACTATCGGCTTGAGCGTGCGTTCGTACTCGCTGACCAGGGCGCGAAAGGTCTCGGCCTCGACCAGCGGATGGTCGGCCAGATGCACGACGACGGCGTCGGAATCGGCTGACACCGCGGCGAGACCCGCCTTGATCGAAGATAACTGTCCACGGGGCCAATCGGGATTGTCGACAATCGTGATTCGCGGTTCGGACGGGACCGCGGCTTCGACCCGCTCACGATGGGCACCGGTCACGACGATAAGGCGGTCGACCGCGGTAAGCATTGTAGCCGCGGCATGGGCGATAAAGGTGGTGGCGCCGATCCGGAGCAGAGGCTTGGGAAATCCCATCCGGCGCGACTCGCCGGCAGCCAGCAGGATACCGTCCAGCTTGGGGCTCAATGGAGAGGATGGGTGCGGCGCAGGCGGCCGAGTTTGGTCCCGAGGTTGAAATCGTCGCGCACGCCGGAGCGGCGCTCACGCACTATTTCGGCGATGATCGCGACCGCGATCTCCTCGGGGGTTTCGGCCGCGATGTCGACGCCGAGCGGGGCATGGATTTCGTCGAGCAGCTTGGGATCGACGCCGCTCTCCTCGATGCGCGCGAGCGTCGCCTTGACGCGCCGGCGCGAGCCGATCATCCCGATGAAGCATCCGGGCTGTTTCAGTGCCGCGCGCACCGCCTCTTCGTCGAACGCATGGCCGCGCGTGACCGAAATCAGGTAGCAGTGACGGTCAAGCTTGAGCGAATCGATGGCGTCGGCAAACGGCTTGACGATGATTTCGTGCGCGGCCGGGAAGCGTTCGCGGTTGGCGAACGAGGCGCGGTCATCGATCACGATGACGTGAAAACCGAGCATCGATCCGAGCGCCGCCAGCGGCTGCGCGATATGGCCGGCGCCTACGATGATGAGGCGTTGCGCGCCGCTGATCGGATCGACGAAGACGCGAGGCGCGCCGGTGGATTCGATGTGGGTGACCGGTGTGACGCTGCCGTCGGTTCCGACTTCGAGCAGGCCCGGGACCGCGTCGGCGGCGCGCTCCGCGATCTGGTCGACCGCGGACGATTTAAGACCTGCGAGCTGCGGGACGGCGGCGCGATCGGCCGGGTCGACCACGATTTTTGCACCGGCGGGAACGTCGCCCGCGGCTCCGGGATCGACCAGAGTGACGAGGGCGGCGGGACGACTGTGGTTGGCTGAATCCGCGAGCTTGTACGCTGTGGGAAGGTCCGATTGCGGCGACCACAGATCGATAAACACGTCCATGATTCCGCCGCAGGTACCGATTTGCTGCTGATCGAAATCACCGGTGAGGTCAACTTCGGCAAGACGCGCGCCGACGCCCTCGTCGAGCAACAAGCGAGCCTTGCGAAAGACCTCCGCTTCGCCGCATCCGCCGCCGATGGTGCCGAACTGACCGTCTTGGCGGACGATCATCTTGGCGCCGACCTCGCGCGGGGTCGAGCCGCGGACATTGATAACGGTAGCGAGCGCAAAGGGTTGGTTGCGCTCGAGAGTGCGTACCGCTTCAGTCCAGATTTCTTCAGATCCAGCCATTCGGCTCCCGATTATGGCGAAAAGGCCAACGCCCACGTCGCAGTGTGGACGAGCCACAGAGTGGCCAGCAAGCAGCGACCTTGCAGCTATTGTGGCTCAAAAGGGAGCGCAGTTTCCAGTAGCGAGTTTGGCGACCGGAAGCTCGCTGGAGTTTTTGAAGGTATCGTGGAGGACGGTGCGCGAGCGCTGCGAGGATTTACATCCGGTGCGGGCGCGGGTTCGTTGGGCTCGGCTGCGGGAGGTTCGCGCGCCGGCGGCCGCCCTCTTCCGCCAGTTTGTACCGCGCCAGCATCCGGTAGAGCGTCGAGCGCGAGATGCCGAGCAGATCGGCGGCCCGCCGGCGGTTGCCGTCGGTCTCCTCGAGCGAACGCATCAGGGTGCGCTTGATGACGTCGTCGAGCAGGAACGGCCCGCGTGGATCGTCCTGCGCGGGCGGATCGCCCGGCGGCGGCATCGCCTCGGGTTGTTCCGGAGCGGCTGCCTGGCGGCTCATGCGCTCCACCTGCGCGGACACTGCATCTTCGGGGGCGTTGCGCACGAGATGCTCGGGCAAGGTCTGAAGGTCGATGCGGTCGTTATCGGAGAGCATGACGGCGCTTTGGATGGCGTGGGCGAATTCGCGGACGTTGCCGGGCCAGGAGTAAGCGCGCAGGGCGGCCAGGGCGCGGCGCGAAATCGCGCTGAGCTGTTTGCCGAAGAGCCGGT
>DASPQS010000128.1:0-5787 GCA_035624865.1 Binataceae bacterium (SeqCode)
ACCGCGAATGAATCGAGTCCAAATTTGTCCATCTCCGCAAACGGCATTGTAATGGCCGACCCTCGGAAGCAAACGTCGAACCCGTCCGATGCTGACAGTGATTTGGATGGGTTCGACACCTGCTGGGGCGAGGGAACGACGGTGACCCCTTGCTCGGCGCCGAGCAGCTAAGCGCGCGTAGGGCGGGCTTTCGAGGCCGCGAGACTAAACCCTCGCAACTCGTAAACTTTGACGATCGGGTGGCATCTTGCAGGCTTGCGGTTCATTCGACGCCTATTCCCTGGCGTCGCCCCCAAAAGAGCCGTTCACGACTCGACGATCATCAACGAATATCTGGAAGATAAGTATCCGGCAACTTGTCGCGGCGCGAGAGACACAGGCACTGGGCAGGGTTCCCTTCGATTCGCCCGCAAATCGAATCGTCAGCTAGCATATGGCTAGTGAACTCGCCTATCTCCGCGCCTGGGCCGAACCTATCCGGCCGAAAAGGCGGCACCAACCGCGCGCAAGAATTGCGCGACAATGCGATAAGGTTGGTGCTGTGTGGATTCCGCGTGCTGCGCGTTCACGGCGTCGACGGTAAAGTCTGCACCTGTTCGCGGCGGGCAGAATGCTCAACGCCCGGCAAACATCCCATCCAGAAAGGTTGGCAGAAACTCGCCACCAACGATCCTGACAGCGTCGCAGCTCTCCCTTGGCGCAACAGCGACAATATAGGCGCGGCCTGCGGCGCGGGTCTCGGCGGACTTGACCTGGACCGTCACCGTGCCGATGCGAACGGCTTCGCAACACTGGCTGAAGTTGAGACAAAATACGGCCCCCTGCCGCGCGCTCCGCGCAGCCATACTGGTGGCGGTGGGCTGCATATTTTCTTTCACTATCCTCCCGATGCCGAGCTTCATTCGATCGCAATCGGGCCGGGCCTGGACTTCATCGGCGAGGGGAAGATGGTCGTGCTCCCGCCAAGCAGACACGCTAGCGGCAATCTGTATCGCTGGGAGGAGGGTGCAGCGCCGTGGGAGACAAGTATCCCCCTGATGCCTCAGTGGTTGATAAATCAGCTCGCCCTGCCTCCTCTTCCACAATTCGACCCGCGTCTTTACGAAGTCGGCGAACTCGGCGCCTATCGCCCAGCAACCGCCTTCCTATTTGAAGAGTTGCTCGCGGCTCACCATGTTCCCGTTTCCGGTCCGCATCAGTGGAAGGACCACAAGCTGTGGCTATGGCGTGATCAGCGCGCGCGATGCCCGCTGGGAGGTGACCACGATGCGGGCGCGTTCTTTCTCATCCAGTTTCGAAACGGCGCGGTTAAAGCGGCCTGCTTTCACCACTCTTGTGGTAGCGCGATAAATCGGTGGCGCGAGTTCCGCGCCCGCTACCTGACATGAACTTCAAGCCGTTCTCCGCCCCATCGAATCCGATTTCCTGGATCAGCCGCAACAACTCATCCGGACGGATCGACTCGACCGCCATTGTTTCGCGCGTCACATCATGTAGGAGCTCGGACAGATCCCTTGCGTCACCCGGCGCGGATTCGCGCATGTCAAGCGCCTTGGCCCGGAAGTGTCGCGCGCCTCTTCGGTGATGCCATTTTCCACTTTTGCTCCGCCTCGCGGTTTCCGAAAAGATGGCATAATGGTGTGCGTCTTAACCGCATCGCCACCGGACGTGACGGCGCGAAGTGACGCCCCGTTGAGCAGCGAGGGGGAAGAGAATGGCAGAACCATCCGCGCTGACGCTTACGGACGCGGCGCGCCTTGTGCGCGAGTGCAGGCTCTCGCCGGTCGAGCTGGCCGACGCGGCACTCGCTCGCATCGAACGGCTCGACGGTACGGTCAAGGCGTGGGTTGTGATCGATCGCGCAGGAGCGCGCAGCGCTGCCGTCGAGCTTGAACGCGAAGCGCGCGAGGGGCATCTGCGTGGTCCCCTCCACGGCGTGCCGATAGGAATCAAGGATATTTTCTACACGGCCGGCCTCGCCACCGAAGCCGGTTCGAAAGCGCTCGCCGGTTTCGTGCCCGACTACGACGCTGAGGCTGTGGTGCGCCTCAAGCGCGCCGGTGCGATAGTGCTGGGCAAGCTCGCCACCACCGAGTTCGCGTTCGCGGATCCCACCGTGACTCGCAATCCGTGGAACCTTGAGCACACTCCCGGTGGCTCCAGCAGCGGCTCGGCCGCCGCGGTGGCAGCACGGATGTGTCACGCGGCGATCGGCTCGCAGACGCTCGGCTCGACCATTCGCCCCTCAGCATACTGCGGCGTGGTCGGCATGAAGCCGACCTATGGACGAATAAGCCGCTATGGGATGGTTCCGCTGGCGCCGAGCCTGGACCATGTCGGGATCCTTGCGCGGTCGGTCATGGACGCGGCCGCGATGCTTGCTGCGATGGCAGGGGCAGATCCGCGGGACCGCTCAAGCCTTGCGGTCGCGGCTGATGACTACATTCACGCCGCCACGCACCCATCGAGTCCCCCGCGAATCGCGCTGCTGCCGAAAGCATTCGACGAGCACGCGGCTGCGGAGACACGGGACGCTGTCGCCGCAGCGGTCGCCAAGCTCGCGGCGGCCGGCGCGCAGGTCGAAGCCGTAGAAGCGCCGCCGAGCTTCGCCGACGTCGCGAATAACGCGAGGCTGGAACTGACCGCCGAGGCCGCAGAGGTCCATCGCGAGCGTTTTGCCGAGAAGAAGGACTTGTATGGGCCGAAGATTCGCGAGTTCGTTGAGCGCGGTCTGGCCACGCCCGCCTGGCAGTATATCCATGCGCTCGAGGCGCAGAAGCGCTTTCGCCGCGAGGTCGATCAGCTGCTTACGCGCTTCGACGTCATCCTAACCCCAGCGACGCCGAGCGTCGCACCGGCCGGTATCGAGTCGACCGGCGATCCTTCGTTCAATACGCCGTGGACGCTCAGCGGTCACCCGGTCATCGCCTTGCCTTGCGCACTTGCCCCTTCGGGTTTGCCAGTAAGCATCCAGCTTACGGGCGCTGCGCTGGAGGAAGGCCGCCTGCTGAGCATCGCACGATGGAGCGAGGAGGTTCTGGCCTTTGATGCGCTACCACCCGCGGCGCTCCTTTGAGAGCAGACGATGCCCACGGGATCGCGTGGAGCGCGTACTAGACGTCAAATCACGAGCCCAGGCAGACCTGCTTGAGCTGCGCGGCGTTGGCTGGATAGCCGAGGCCGGCCCACATTCCCAACCGCGCTAAAGCTGGCCAGTGCGAAATCAGTCGGCGATTTGTACCCAAGTCGGGGCGTGGTCGCTCGCTTTCTCCCAGCCGCGAACCTCGCGAGCGACGCCCGCGCCGACTAGCCGCGGCGCGAGCGAGGGACTGAGCAACAGATGATCGATGCGCAGCCCACGATCGCGCCCGAAGTGGTTTCGAAAGTAATCCCAGAAGGTGTAGATGCGCTCCTCAGGGTGCATCCGGCGCAGCGCGTCGGTCCAGCCGCACGCGAGTAGCCGGGCGAAGGCCTCGCGCGACTCGGGCCGGAACAGAGCGTCATCGACCCAGCGCTCCGGCGCGAAGACGTCGAGCTCGGTGGGAATCACGTTGAAGTCGCCGGCCAGCACGACCGGCGAATTCAGCGCGAGCAGAGTCTCGGCGTGCTGCGCGAGCCGCTCGAGCCATCGCAGCTTGTAATCGAACTTGGGACCCGGTGCGGGATTGCCATTGGGAAGATACAGGCATCCGACGAGCACGCCGCCGACTTGCCCCTCGATATAGCGGCTATGGAGATCGTCAGGGTCGCCCGGCAACACGTGGCGAACTTCGACCGGATCGGCGCCGCGCGCGAGGATCGCGACACCATTGAAGCTCTTCTGGCCGTGCCAGATAACACCGTAGCCCGTCTCGCGAATCGCGGCCTCAGGAAACTTGTCGTGGGGAGCTTTCAACTCCTGAAGGCAGGCGACATCGGGCCTGGCCTCGACGAGCCAGCGCAGCAGGCTCGGCAAGCGAGCGGTGATGCCGTTCACGTTGAAGGTCGCGATCTTCAATCGTCCATCTCCTCCTCCTCAATGTGGGGTCGCGGCGATGGCGGCAGCTGGAGTTAACCAAGTTGCTGTCGCGGGCCACCGAACTGTAATCGAAGATTTCAATACCCATGTAATGCAACAGCTAGCACAGGTGCAGTTAGCTTTTCCCGCGTCCTAAACGACCGCACAATGCCGGGGGATCCACACGAGCCCCAGAAAAATTTGGAACTTCGGAGAGCCAAATGCTACTTGGTTGATTCCTGACTATCCAGCCAACTTGACTCTGCAATCGGCGTTTCAGCGCGGCGGCAAGGGCAAGGAGGAAAGATGGAGTACTTCTACTTTTTTCGGCTGAAGGGTCCGCCTTTCCAACCTGCATCACCGCATAGCGCCGTCTATTTCAGCCCAACTCATCTTGAAGGGCTGGCCACGCTCGAATCCGGATTGACGGGGGAGCTAAGTGGCCTGACGCTCCTGACTGGTGAAGCCGGGACCGGAAAAACGACGCTTCTATATTCCCTGCTGCAACGCGACCACAAGCGCGTGCGTATCGCCTGCATCGACGATCCCAAGCTCTCGTTCCTAGAGATAATGCGGTCGATTCTGGCTCAGATGAATCTGTACTCGGCCGGATCGACCAAGCTCGATTACCTAAACGCACTGGACCATTTGCTCAAGCTTCGCGGCAAGGAAGAGCGGATAGCGGTCGTCGTCGATGAGGCCCAGCTGCTGAGCGACGACGTTTTGGAAGAACTGCGTCTGCTGTCGAATCGCGGCCAACAACGTAGCGACCGGTGCCTGCAGCTTATTTTGGTGGGCCAGCCCGAATTGGCCGAGCGCTTGAAGAAACCGCAACTGCGTCAACTGAACCAGCGAATATCTTCGCGTGGGGTACTCAAGCCTCTAACGACGGCACAGGCCATAACGTACGTCGAGTGCCGGATCAGCGCCCAGGGCGGAAAGTGTTCGGCGATCTTCGAGCCCGGCGCGTTAAATCATTTGATTCGGCGCAGCGATGGATTGCCTAGAAAGATCAACATGCTCTGCCACAACGCGATGTTGACTGCGTTCCACGCTGGCGAAAGAAAAGTCAGCGTCAGGATCGCGAAGAAGATTGCCTCGCAATACCACGACTCGGTCGGCATCAGGCAGGAGAAGTTCGCCTGGCGGCGCCTGGCAATACCCGCGCTTATGGCCGGTACCGCGACAGCGGCGGCCTTGCTAGTAGGAGCTGTCTATCGTCAAGCTGGGTCCCATCGGTTATTTCACCAGATCGCATCGTCGGATGAGCCGTTCCAACAGACGACTGGACCGGCCCAGGCGGTCGCACAACAGGCCGTTCAGCGAGATCCGGGCTCTGGCCCAAAGCGCGAAGCGCTGCCTTCCCTCGAGTCCGGGCCGCTCGAATTGCAGATTGTTTCCGAGGCGGCAGACCCGGCGCCCAAAGCTGAGGTCACAACGGCCGCAGTAAGCGACACTCAGAATCCCACACGGGGATACACAGATCCGGAGCAACAAACGCAGATTACTGTCAGGTATGGCGACACGCTAGAAAAGATTGCCGTTCGTTATTTCGGATCGAAGTCCGCAATCAACGAACTGCTTGAGGCAAACCCTCAACTGACGAACATCAATCGCTTGAATGTTGGCGATGTCATCTACCTGCCCCGCGGCGCCGCTCCAACAGCATCGGACGATCAGCGCGCGACCGCACCAGCGCCGGATCTGAAGAACTCGCCTGAGCGATGAGCCACGGCCGGTCTCCATGCGCCAGGCCGGGGGATCGATCGCTCCACCGAGACTTCACATAC
>DASPQS010000129.1:0-3738 GCA_035624865.1 Binataceae bacterium (SeqCode)
TCCCACAAGCGCTCGTGCACAGGCACTCGAGGGTCCTGCCTACGTAGTTCGCGAATGGGATAGCGGCAGGGCTTTCGCCGACCTTGAACGTACGGTCGCTCAGGTCGCCGCCGCCGGCTGTCCGTAATTTCCATGACCCCGCTTCGCGTCGCGATTGTCTGCGATTTCGCCGAAGAGCAGTGGCCCAGCATGGACCTCGTGGCCAGGATGCTGCTCTGCTTCCTCGCTCGCGATCACCGTGACCGCATCGAGGCCCGGGCCATTCGGCCGCGCTTTGTCCGCAGGCTGAGCCGCTCGGGCAATTTGGCCGGCCCCATCTTCAATGCCGACCGTTTCATCAACCGCTTCATCGACTATCCCGCTGTCATTCGCACGATCCGCGATCGCTTCGACCTCTTTCACATTATCGATCACAGCTACAGCCATCTCGTTCACGAGCTTCGGCCGGGCCGTGCGGTCATCACCTGCCACGACCTCGACACTTTTCGCTGCATTCTCGATCCCGCGCGCGAACGCCGATCGGAGCCGTTCCGCGCGATGGTGCGCCGGATCAAGCACGGGTTCCGCAAGGCGGCGCGCATCTGCTGTGTGAGCGAGGCGACGCGCGGCGCTGTCCTGACGCACCGGCTGATGCCGCCCGATCGCACCGTGACGATTCCCAACGGCGTACATCCCGCTTACTCGCGCGAACCCGACGCCGAGGGCGGCCGCGCCGCCGACGCTATTCTCGGTCTTCCATACGAAGGCGCCATCGACCTCCTCCATGTCGGCAGTGCGATTTCGCGCAAGCGTCTCGACCTGCTCTTGCGAACGTTCGCCGCCGTGCGCAAGGCGTTTCCCGCCGCCCGCCTGGTGCGAGTCGGCGGGCCGTTTACGCCCGCACAGGCCGCGCTGGCGGTCCGGCTGGGAGTCGCCGATTCAATCGTGGTCGCGCCTTTTGTCGGTGCTCGCACGCTCGCGGCGATTTACCGGCGCGCCACGCTCCTGCTGATGCCGTCCGACGCCGAGGGCTTTGGCCTGCCGGTGGTCGAAGCCCTCGCCTGCGGTACTCCGGTGCTCGCGAGTGATCTTCCGGCAATCCGCGAAGTCGCGGGTGAGGCCGTCGAATACGCGCCGCCCGGGAACTTCGAAGCCTGGATCTCCGCCGCCACGGCGCTACTGGAAGAGCGGATGCATGATCCCTCGCGATGGGTCACGCGATGCGCGACCGGTCTCGAACGAGCACGCCACTTTTCCTGGTGTGAGGCGGCGCGGCGCACCGCGCGGCTCTACCGTGAGCTGCTTCCGGAGTGCCTTCCGGCACCCGACGTACGGATGATGTGAGCGGCCATCAAGACGCGCGCACGATGCGCCCCGCGCTGCACATCGTGCACGAGCAGTGTTCGTCTGCAGGATCCGCCGAGAGAGCGCGCGTTCGCTCTGCGGCGAAATCACCACAAAGGAGGATCGCGCGATGAAGGCTTTGATCACCGGAGGCGCAGGCTTCATCGGGTGCAACGCCGCCAGCCGTTTTCTCCGCCGCGGCGACGAGGTAGTCCTGATCGACAACCTCTCGCGCAAGGGCGCTGCGGCCAATCTCAACTGGCTATGGCCGCAGGGTCATCTCACCTTTATCAACGCCGACGTCCGCGACGCTCCGCGCATCGCCTCGATCTTTCGCGAACACGCCGACTCTACTCTGGTACTCCACCTCGCGGCGCAAGTTGCCGTGACCCAGTCGCTCGTCAATCCCCGTCTTGATTTCGAGGTGAATTCGCTCGGCACCCTCAACGTGCTCGAAGCCGCCCGTACGGCTCGAATCGTCGCGCCGATCATCTACTCATCCACCAACAAGGTCTACGGACAGCTAACGGACGTCGACGCCTCCCCGGACGATGCACCCTGGTCCGCTTCCTCCCTAGCTCACGGAATTCCCGAGGAACGCCGCCTCGACTTCCACTCGCCCTACGGATGTTCCAAGGGCGCCGCCGATCAATACGTCCGCGATTATCATCGCGTCTACGGACTCAACACGGTCGTGATGCGCCAGTCGTGTGTCTACGGATGCCGTCAGTTCGGTATCGAGGATCAGGGATGGGTCGCATGGTTCGCCATCACCGCCGCCTCCGGCCGGACCATCACCCTCTACGGCAACGGCCGTCAGGTCCGCGACATCCTCTATGTTGACGACCTGCTCGACGCTTTCGAAGCTGCCGCCGCCAACATCCCAATCGCCGCCGGCTCCGCCTACAACATCGGCGGCGGACCCGACAATGCGGTCTCGCTGCTCGACGTCATTGCCTTCATCGAGCGCCGCAACCGCCGCCCCATTCCCCGCCGTCTCGCCCCCGAACGCACCGGCGATCAGCGCCTCTACGTCAGCGACATCCGCCGTGCGCACCACGACCTCGGATGGATCCCGCGCACCGGATGGCGCACCGGCGTCGATCGCCTCTGCGCCTGGGTCGCCGAAAACCTCGATCATCTGCGATGAGCCGGGGAACCCGCCGTGCGCGTCCTCCAGGTCGGAAAGTTCTACCCGCCTCACATGGGCGGGATCGAAACTCATCTCCAGGACCTCTGTGGCGAACTCAGCCGCTCGATCTCCGTGCGCGTCCTCGTCGCCAACGATTCCCGCCGTCATTGCGACGAGATCGTCGACGGCCTGCGCGTCACCCGCCTCGCCCCCCTGTTCAACGTGAGCACCGCGCCCGTATGTCCCCGGATGGCGCCCGAGATCCGCCGCGCCCGCGCCGACCTCGTCCATCTCCACCTGCCCAATCCCGCCACGATGCTCGCCTGCTTCGCCAGCGCTCACCGCGGACGCCTGGTCCTCACCTGGCACAGCGACGTCCTCCGCCCGCCCGTGATCACCCGCGCACTCGCTCCCCTCGAACGCCTCGCGATACGCCGCGCCGGCGCCTGTATCGTAACCTCGCACCGCTATCTCGAAAGCTCCCCGCTTCTATCCGAACATCGCGCTCGCTGCCGCGTCATCCCCTACGGCATCCCCTGCGAACGCTTCGCCCAGTGCGACACCGCCGCCGTCGCCCGCATCCGTGCGCGTTTCGGAACACCCCTGCTGCTCGCCGTCGGCCGCCTGACTTATTACAAGGGCTTCGAGTTCCTCATCCATGCCATGCGCTATATCGACGCGCATCTGCTCCTGATCGGCGACGGACCCTTGCGCCAAATGCTCGAAGGCGACGCGCGCGCGCTGGGCGTGAGCCCCCGCGTCTCCTTCCTCGGCGAAATCCACAACCGCGCGCTTTCCCCCTACTACCACGCCGCCGACGTCTTCGTGCTGCCTTCGGTCGCGCGCAGCGAGGCCTTCGGCATCGTCCAGCTTGAAGCGATGGCCAGCGGCGTTCCCGTCGTCAACACCCGCATCGACTCCGGCGTGCCCTCGGTTTCGCTCGACGGCACGACCGGCCTGACCGTCCCGCCCTGCGCGCCCGAGCCGCTCGCCGCCGCGATCAACTGCCTGCTCGACGATCCGCCCCTGCGCGCCCGTTACGGCGCCGCCGGCCGCCGCCGCGTCGCCGAGGAATTCACCCTCGACCAGATGGCGCGGCGCACGCTCGACGTTTATTGCGAAATTCTTTCGCGCCCTTGCGGCCGATCCGCCGCCTAATCGCTGCCCGCGTCCGCCTCCGCCAATTCCCCAACCCTTTCCTCAACGGTCAGGCCGCGACAGGCCGGCTAGAGCGAGGTCGATTCGCCCGATTCCCTCAGCAACTGCTACCGCAATTGCACTGC
>DASPQS010000130.1:0-7308 GCA_035624865.1 Binataceae bacterium (SeqCode)
GGCCACGCTAACCGGAACTACCCATTCGAGATAGCCCTTTTGGTTCTTTTTCGAGAGTGCCACTCCCGTACCGATGCCGCCAGCGGCGAGGCCGCCGACCGTGGCGCTCGCGAGAATGCACTTCTGCCTGTCGGTCATCGAGGAGCACGCCGATATCATCGACAGTACGCCTGCCCACATCAGCCACTGAGCAAGTTTTCTCACTTCGAACCTTCCTTCCGTTCTCGCCATGGCCCGGACGAGGCCGAGTCCGTGGACGTTACACCAATACAGCCTGAGTCAGGCTTGTGAGACCGATTCGGATTACAAAGGGAATCATGAGTCGATATCGCATCGGGTTCTCAGGAAAGACTCGTACCTGCCTTCACCGACTCTTGTGGTTCGTCCCCCGCCACTCCGCCCAAAACCTCAATAGGTGCAAGACTATACAGCTACGTTTTTCGTTTGCAACTTTTTTTCCGCGAAATTCTACCCACAAACTACGCGAGGCTACCCGTCCGAGGATGCCTTGGAAGCACTAATGAAGCAACGGCCCTCCAAAAGAGACCGTACTGCGTTCCAGTCCGAGAGTGCAAACGCTCATGGTCACGCTACCTGGCAGCCTCATCCGCTCGGGAGGGGTATGATTCGCGGTGTTTGATTTGCGTTCGGAGCCGAAGCGTTAGCCTGTTACAATGAGCGAACGTTATGCTGTCGCTGGCACGCGGAAAAGAAGGGGCATTCAAGCTGGTCTCCGGCTATGAACCGCAGGGAGACCAGCCGGCAGCCATCGAGGCGCTCGCGACCAACCTGACCGAGGGAATCGGCCATCAGGTGCTGCTGGGCGTTACCGGCTCGGGCAAAACCTTCACGATGGCCAACGTGATCGCGAAGGTAAACCGGCCGACGCTGGTAATCGCGCCCAACAAAACGCTGGCGGCGCAGCTCTACAACGAATTCAAGAGCCTCTTTCCGGACAACGCGGTTCGTTACTTCGTCTCCTACTACGATTACTACCAGCCAGAAGCCTACGTTCCGTCCACCGATACCTATATCGAGAAGGATTCGAGCATTAACGACGAGATCGACAAGTTGCGTCATTCCGCGACCAAGGCCCTGCTTGAGCGCAACGACGTGCTGATCGTGGCCTCGGTCTCATGCATCTATGGGCTGGGCGAGCCGGAGGTTTATTTTGAGATGCTGGTCTTCCTCGAGGAGGGGCAGCGGATCGAGCGCGACCGCGTGCTGCGCAAGCTGGTCGATATCCAGTACCAGCGCAACGACTACGATTTCCATCGCGGGACTTTCCGCGTGCGCGGCGACACCGTCGAGGTATTCCCGGCGTACGAGGAAAGCCGCGCCGTGCGCATCGAATTTTTCGGCGACGAAGTCGAAGCGTTGTACGAGATCGATCCGCTGCGCGGAAAGATCATCCGCAAACTTCAGGCCGTGGCGATCTACCCGGCCTCTCATTACGTGACGACTTCCGACCGGATGGAGACGGCGGTTCGCAATATCAGGGCGGAGCTGAAGGAGCGGCTCGAATTCTTCCGTGCGGAGAACCGACTGCTCGAAGCCCAGCGCCTCGAGCAACGCACGCTCTACGATCTCGAACTGCTGGCCGAGATGGGTGTGTGTCCGGGAATCGAGAACTACTCGCGCCATCTCACCGGGCGTGCGCCGGGCCAGCCCCCGCCGACGCTCCTCGACTATTTTCCGAAGAATTACCTATGCTTCATCGACGAGAGCCACGTCACCGTACCCCAGATCGGCGGGATGTACCGCGGCGATCGGTCGCGCAAGCAGACGCTGGTCGAGTACGGGTTCCGCCTGCCGTCCGCGCTCGATAACCGCCCGCTCAATTTCGAGGAATGGGAAGGATTGACCGGGCAAATCGTCTACGTCTCCGCTACCCCTGGCGACTACGAACTGAAGAAGTCGGGCGGACTCGTGATCGAGCAACTCATCCGCCCCACCGGACTGATCGATCCCGAAATCGAGGTGCGCAAGGCCGGAACGCAGGTCGATGACCTGCTCGAGGAGATCCGCAAGCGCGTCGAGGCGGGTGAGCGCGTGCTGGTGACCTGCCTGACCAAGAAGATGGCCGAGGACCTCACCGACTATTACCACGACCTCGGCGTACGGGTCCGCTATCTGCACTCGGACATCGAGACCATCGAGCGCGTGGAAATAATCCGCAGCCTGCGCAAGGGCGAATTCGACGTATTGGTCGGCATCAACCTGCTGCGCGAGGGCCTCGACCTGCCGGAGGTTTCGTTGGTGGCGATCCTTGACGCCGACAAGGAAGGCTATCTGCGGTCGGCGCGCTCGCTCATCCAGACGATCGGGCGTGCCGCGCGCAATGTCAACGGCAAGGTGATCATGTATGCCGACGCGGTCACGGAATCGATGCGGAAAGCGATCGATGAGACGAATCGCCGCCGCGCCAGGCAACTCGCCTATAACGAAACGCACGAGATTACGCCTCGGTCGATCGTAAAGGCCATCGATGCGTCGCTGGTCGAGATGTATTCACCTGAGTGGGCGGTGGTGCCGGAGATCGACACCCCAGCCAAGTCCAAAGCGGAAGACGAATTTATCCCGCCCCACGAGCTTTCCGATCACATCACCGAATTGCG
Organism: Binataceae bacterium (SeqCode); assembly: GCA_035624865.1. Taxonomy (GTDB): domain Bacteria; phylum Desulfobacterota; class Binatia; order Binatales; family Binataceae; genus JASHZA01. The sequence goes on from DASPQS010000130.1 coordinate 2,619, forward strand.
CCGCCAGATGATCGAGGCGGCAGACAGCCTCGAATATGAACGCGCCGCCGACCTGCGCGACCGCATCAAGCGGCTTGAACGGCAGGTCTTCGGCCTCGAAAAGCCGCCCGCTCCACCCGCGGCTCCTGCTGGTAGCGCGCATTCGCGCCCGGCCGACGGCCGCAGCGGCATCGCCGCCGCGCGTGCTGCCTCCTCCTCGCTTCCGCTTCAAGGCAAAAAGCCTGCGCGCGGCCGGGCAAGGCGTAGTGACTCCTCGCCGCCATCGCCAAAGCAGGGCCGCCTGCGCTTGATCCCTGACCCGCAGAAGTAGCCCATCCTCTGCCGCCACACTCAGGGTGTGAGACGCGCAATTTTCACTCTATTTTCGTCTTTGTGGCCCATTTAAGATGAGAATGGCCGGTCATGTTGACTGATGAGTCATCTTGTATTGTATTACCATCATAAGACTGCTATAGACTAATCATCAATGCCGTTGTCATTCTGAACCGGGTCTGATGATGCGAGATTTCGACGGTGAAGAGAATAGCAGCGCCGGCCATAGATTCCTCGGCTTTTACCGCCGCGAAATCAACGGCTCCGCCTTTTTCATCTACCGGTGTATCTGCGGATACATGGAAGCGGTACCGGTGACCGGCGGACCGCATCATCCACTTGACCACCATTTTCGCCCGCGCGCTGACGCGCGCAGCCTGGTCGCCCACCTCGACCTCGAGCGCGCGCACGAATCGAATTAGCGGGCGAGCCAGTTCTCGCGTCGCGATCGGACCGGAGCAGCGGAAAGGGTACTGCCCGCCCTTCAGTCCTTCTCGAAACTCGGGCCCGACCAGCAATTTGGAACCTCAAAGGTGGATTGGCCACCGAAGGTGTTCCCGCGCGCGACGAACCCGCCGTCCACCACCATCGCGGTGCCTGTTACCCATTGCGCGTCATCGCTGGCGAGATAGAGCGCCATACCCGCTATATCCTCGCCCGTGCCTGCGCGCGGGATCGGCTGTGCGGCGTCGAGAATCTGGCGCGTGACCGGCTCACCGCCGGGAATATGCTTGTGAAGCAGAGGGGTGTTGATCCCGCCGGGGCAAATGCAGTTGACCCGGATGCGATCCTTGCCCAGTTCGACCGCGGCGCATTTGGTCAGGTGAATCACGCCCGCCTTGGCGACGCTGTAGACCAGCGGCCCGGCACTGCCCAGAATTCCCGCGATCGAGGCGGTAGAGATAATCGAGCCGCCGCCGACCTTGCGCATCGGTGCGATCGAATGCTTGATGCCGAAGAAGACCGCGCGCAGAAGTACGCTGAAGGTGCGGTCCCAGTTCTCGGCGGTGGTCTGCTCGATCGATCCCAGCGCGCCGGCAAGCCCGGCGTTATTGTAGGTAATGTCCAGACGCCCGAATTCGCTAACTGCGCGTTCAATCGCGGCCTCAATCGCGGCTTCGCTCGAGACATCGGTCTTCTGGAAGACAGCGCGGCCGCCGTTTTCCCTGCAATCGCGGACGGCGGATTCGCCCCCTTCCTGATTCAGGTCTGCGATAACGACGCTCGCGCCTTCACCGGCAAAGCGGATGGCGGTGGCGCGGCCCATGCCGCTTCCGGCCCCTGTGATAACCGCGACTTTATTGTCGAGCCTGCCCATGGTGATGCTCCTTTTCAGGCGATTCGCTGCCGTGGCCAACTGTCAATAACAGGCGCAGCGCCGCGCTGCCAGTATCGCGAACCGCAGCCAAAGCGGCCAGCCTTGGTGGTATACTCACATCCTGATGGCTTCGCGAGCGACAAATCAACGATCCGCCGCGATCGACCGCTCGACCGGCGAAGCGGATCCGCAAAACGCGCTCAATTCGGGCGCAGCGCCGGACGGCTCGTCGTCGGCCGCACCGATATTGGAGACTGCTACCGAAGAGATGCAGAAGTCCGCGCCGGTGGCGCCTGACTCACCCGGACCGGGCCCGCGGTACGATTCGCTGGTAAGCTACTCCGACAGCGCGGTCGAGCCGGCCTCTGATCGCGGCGAGAACCAGACCGAGGATGACGCGCTTTCGCGCAAGCTCGAGACTATCCCCGCCGACCCCGGCGTCTACCTTCTGAAAGACAAAAACGGCAAGGTGCTTTACGTCGGCAAGGCGAAGTCGCTGCGCTCGCGCGTGCGTGCTTATTTCCGCGACGGCGGGGATGGGCGCTTCCAGGTGCGCTTCCTGATGCTACGTGTCCGCGAATTCGACACGCTGGTGGCGCGCAGCGAGAAGGAAGCGCTGATCCTCGAAAACAATCTGATCAAGCAGTACAAGCCGCGCTACAATATCCGGCTCAAGGACGACAAGTCCTATCTCAGCGCCAAGATCACCAACCATGCCTGGCCGCGCATCACGGTCACGCGGCGAATCGTGAAGGACGGCGGCCGCTACTTCGGCCCGTTTGGATCGGCCGATGGACTGCGCGAGACGATCGACGTAATCCGTAAGGTTTTTCCCCTGCGTACCTGCTCGGACGCGGTCTTCCGTAACCGCGCGCGGCCGTGTATCGAATACCAGATCAAACGCTGCCTCGGGCCATGCTGTCTCCCCGTCGACCGTGCCGAGTACGAACGCCATCTGCACGCCGCGCAGATGCTGCTCGAGGGCCGAAACCTCGAGTTGCTCAAGGAGATGCGCGAGCGGATGCGCGCGCACGCCGATCAGCTGGAATTCGAAGAGGCGGCCAGATTGCGCGACAGCGTGCGGGCGATCGAGAAGACCGTCGAACGCCAGACGGTGCTGCATCATTGGGGCGGCGACCAGGATGTCTTCGGCCTCTACCGCGAGGGCGGCTTCATCGAGGCGATCGTCTTAATCGTCCGCCACGGCAAGCTCACCAGTACGCAGGGGTGGAGTTTCCAGGACCTCGAATTCTCCGATCACGACGTGCTCGCCGACTTGTTGACGCAATACTACTCCGGCGCCCGCTTTCTGCCCGACGAGATTATCCTGCCGGTCGAACTCGAAGACGCTGGTGTGCGCGCGGAACTCCTTTCGGAACGGCGCGGCCGCAAGGTCGAGTTCCTGGTCCCTCAGCGCGGCGACAAGCTGCGGCTGCTCGAGATGGCGATGGACAATGCGCGCCAAAGCTTCACCGCCCGGCGCGACAACGAAAACACGCGCGAGAAGATGCTCGAAGAGTTGCGCGTCAAGCTTCATTTGCGCAACACGCCCAAGCGCATCGAATGCTACGACATCTCAAACCTGCAGGGCTCGATGGTGGTCGGATCGCAGGCGACCTTCGACGAGGGCGAGCCGCAAAAAGCCCTCTATCGCCGCTACCGCATCCGCACCGTCGAAGGGCAGGACGACTTCGCGAGCATGTATGAAGTTCTAAGCCGGCGCCTCAAACGCGCGCTCGCCGAGAATGAATTCCCGGACCTGTGGGTGATCGACGGCGGCAAGGGGCAGCTCAACGTTGCGCTCGAAGTGCTCAAGGACTTGAACGTCTCGGATCAGATCGACGTGGTCTCGATTGCGAAGCAGCACGTGCTGAACGATGCGCGCGACCGTTCGGTGGTCAAATCCGAGGAGCGCGTCTTTTTGCCCAACCGCAAGGATCCGATCGTTCTGCCCAAAAACTCGACCGCCTTGTTCCTCCTGGTCCGGATTCGCGACGAAGCTCACCGCTTTGCGATTACCTACAATCGCGAGTTGCGTCGCCGCGCGCGCCTGCGTTCCGTGCTCGACGACATCGAAGGTATCGGGCCGGTGCGGCGCCGCGCGCTACTGCGTCATTTCGGCAGCCTTCGGCGAATCCGCGAGGCCTCGGTCGATCAACTGGCGCTGGTCAAGGGCGTGAACCAGGAACTGGCGGCCGAAATCCGCCGCCATCTCGATCTGATGTCCGCGCTGCTCGATCAGGAGGAGAAGGTCGAGCAGGAAGAGGATCGGATCGCGCAGGAGTACCTCGACGCCGGCAACGGACAATTGCAATTGTTACCGCGCGAGGACCGGGAACCCAGCGGAGTCTGAATCCTCAGGATCGAGTCATTCTGAGCGAAGTCCGCGCGGCGAAGAATCCGGGTCTACCAGATCCTCCGCTGCGCCAGGGATAATGGGCAAGAGAAAAACTGCGATTGCGCTGCGACGCTCAGCCTGCGCCTAGCGGCCGAACGCCGCGGTCACCAGTTCGGTGTCGAGATACTCGGTAATTTCCTTGATCTTGCCGTCGACCACCTTGAAGACATTGCAGTAGGTATTGTTGTAGGGCTTGCCGGTTTTGGTCTTGCGCCCTGAGGCATGCGACTGAACGACCACGTAGTCGCCCTCCGCGATCACGTTATCGGTCGTGCTCGTTCCCATACTTTCCATTTCGGCGAAAATCGGATGAAGGAGCTTGTCGACGATCTCCTTCTTGCCGTTCATCGTGCGTGACCACTTTGTCGAGCCGATGATGGTCCAGCGGACGTCGTCGGCCATGGTGGCGAGCATCGCGTCCAGACCCTTCGCCTCGCCCATCCTGCGGACTACTTCTTTATTCTCGGCTGCACCCATGGAACCCACCTCCGGTTAGTTTTCGCGCAATCGAATTCGCAGGTCCGTTGTACGTCTGTGGCGACCCCGCGGTCAACGAATCATTGCGTCACGATCTTGGCCTGCCGGCCTCGGCGCAGCCGGTCGCGGGACTGGTGCTGAACGACCATGTTGCGAACGCGCTGGCGATCCCGATCAGAGTTGGG
>DASPQS010000131.1:0-5282 GCA_035624865.1 Binataceae bacterium (SeqCode)
CTGAAATCGAATACACTCTTGCCGATCGATTCTGCCCAATCGCGGAGGGGCATGGAATGTTTAAGACCGGGCCAGCTGTTGTTGCCGCCTTAATCGCCGGCGCGCTGCTCGCGCTGCCGCTGCGCGCGTTCGCACAGTACGGTCTTTTCGGTCCTCCGGGTTCCGCCTCGATGTCGGCGCTGCAAACGCTTGAGCAGGCCGGTCCCAACACCTTGAAGCACGGCAAGTCCGACGACGATCTGATCAAGGAAGCCAAGCGCAAAATCACCGACGCCGACCCGCGGGTGCGCGTCGATGCCCTCGAGAAGCTGCGCTACGTCGGCGACAAGCCCGAGGTCAGCGAGATGCTCTTCCGCGGCGCCAACGACAGCGACGTACGCGTTCGGATCAAGGCGATCGACGTGCTCGGCGCGCGCGGCGTCAACGACGCGGTGCCGCTGATGTCGCAGGCGCTCTTTTTGCGCGAGACTCCCGCCGTCGAAAAGCTCCACCTGGTGGCGGCGCTGGGGCGCATCGGCGATGCGCGCGGAGCGCTGCCGATTCTCGAATATCTCGACGAGACCGACGATTCGGCGAGCCGCGGCACGGCGGTCTTCGCGCTGGGCGAGATTGGCGATCCCTCGGCCAACGACAAGCTGATCAACGTCGTGGAAAACGACAAGAGTCCGATGGTGCGCAAGCTGGCGCAGGAAGCGCTGGAGAAGATCGGTGGTGAGTTGCCCAACCATCAGCAGATGGAAGCCAAGGCGGAACGGGACAAAGCGCTCGAACCTACCGACCAGAAGCTGGCGAAAATGCGCGAGCTCGACGCCGAGATGCAAAAACAACGCGGGTATTGAGAGGGCCTGATGCCAGGGGATGGTGGAATGATCAGCCTCACACGCGAAGATCGGTCCGAGATTTACTACGCGCTCGAATTGAAAGCCCAGGCGTTGAGACGTGGCAAATATGGGCCCGAAGATCGGCCTGGGATGGATGCTGAATGGATCACCCATTTGGAGGCAATCCAGCGAACGATCGGCCCTGATGCGCTAGCGCCGCACATCAAGGCGTCCAACGCAGCAAATGACATATCGTTGAACGCCCATGTTGTGGCCCGACCCGTGATCGAGCGAGTCGGTCCAGGCTTTAGGCCGCAAGCCGACGAATCTCTTCGACCATCAGATTGACCGCCTCAGCAACGATACGCGTCGAAAGCGGAAAAGCCACCAGAACCAAATCAACCCGTCTCTCTGTGACGGGTAGGGACGCTCGATACACAAGGCGGTTACGGGCGCGAAGCGACAGCCACCGTTCCTCGTTACAGGGATAAGCGAGACACACTAACACCTTTGGATTGCGTGCGACCGTCGAATAGGCGAGCACCTGTAGCAGGTCAGCCCGATGGCGCTCGCGAAGCTCTTCTTCGAGATCAGCCCAGTGGCGCTGTTGCATTTCTTCCCAATGCTCTTTGTATTTTGCGTCGACAATCACTGTGGTGTCGTCGCGCTCGATCACCAGGTCAGGAATCAGTGATTTCTGAGAGCCAAGGTATGGAGGATCCCAGTTCAGCGGCACTAGCGTCTCACGCTTGCGACCACTGCGGATGGTTCCGCCGATCCGGCGAACCACCTGTGACATGATCGTCTCGATCCATGCCTCGAAAAACTGCTCCATCGACATCGACCAGGGTAAACCCTGGAGGTCGCTCAGACCCGCAAGTCCGCGTTCTTCAACCGTCCATTCGACCAGCATCTCTTTCAAAACGCGTGAGCGGCCGAACGCCACGCTCATCGAACATCAAATCCAAAAACGCGGTTAGCGCTTTGAGCGTTTCGTTTCTGTCTGACCCAGGCCGATAAATCGCATAGAGAACGTTGCCATACCTTTCGATCGCCCTCGAGTATTTCCCAAATTCCGCAGCTACTTCCCCGGGAATTCGTTGCTCCAGGCGAGTTGGATCATGCTTCGACCATGCGGCGAGTTTTTGTTTTCCATTGTTCAGCCATGCGCAAACTGCCGCTGCCTTCCGCGCGTGTCCGGGCCGCCCGAGGATACCCTCGTCCGGTGCAAGACCGTTGGTTCCTACCACCAACGAGATCAAACAAGAGACCTCATCGCCTGGGAAAACGGCGAGCGAGGTTCCACCATATGGCCCAGAACTCGGGTTGCTTGGATGGATCAGCGCCGCGAATGGTACGATTCCCTCATTATCTTCCGAAGGAGCGGGGGCGCGCAGGGTCACCTGGCGTTTGGCGCTCTCTGGATAGCGGCCACCCTCGGCGCCGAAGAGGGCCTCGAACCCGACCTTGAACTTCTCTGGCCAGACGTTCGAGTAACGTTGTTCTAAAATTGCGTCAAGAAGCTGGTCGGCCCACATATTTTCGCCCTTGTAGTATCAAATTTTCACCTACTACGTTCGGGCGAACCTAACCAGGATTGAGCTGACCGACGACCTCCGAGAAGCGATAACGCGCTCGAAAGCACCCGTTTTCGCTCGGAATACGCCAGGCTCGCCGGGCAAACCTGGAGCGACGGACATCCGATGGCTCGTACCCTCGTTCCCCTCATTATCCGCCTACACCAAAGTTGCACTTGTGTGCAGGGTGAAATCCTTCACTATCTCAGGCTAGTCAGGTGGGGTGGGGCGGTCAGACCTTGATCAACCCGCTCGTGTTGCCTGAGTCCGGGGGGCGAGTCGGGAAGATTTGATCAATCTGCGGGCCAGCTAGCCCCATGTGCGAGCGCAGCACGGTGGCGATCGGTTCGCGGAAGTCGGTCGTCACTGCGAGGTCGCGCTCCTGGTAAAGTGCGGCGCTCGAAAGCCCGGCCCAGTGCCCATAGACTCGCTTTCCGCGCACCGGTCCGCCCATCACCCACATCACATTGCCATGGCCGTGATCGGTGCCGCCGTTGCCGTTCTCATGCACGGTGCGCCCGAACTCCGAGATGACGAGGATAACGGTGTCGTCGTAGGCCGGGCCCAATTGCTTGGCGAAGTTCGCGAGCCCGTCGCCGAGCGGCTTCAGATGGTTGGCGAGCTGCCCTCGAGATGCACCTTCGTTGACGTGCGTATCCCATCCGCCAAGCCCGACGAACGCGGTTCGGATCGTCGGATCGCGCTGGATCAGATGGGCGAGGCGGGTGGTGCTGTCGGGCAGACCGTCCGGCGTAGGTGCGCCGTTGTCGGCTTGGCGCATATCGACCTCGAGATCGGCGAGCAGCTTTTTGCGGGCGGCCTGGCCTTCCTGGTAGGCGTGGCTGAGGGGATCTTTGCCGCCATAGAGGCGGTCGAAGGCGTCCTCGATTCGCGGATTGTCCATCGGCAGCGGGTGCACCGCCGCCTTTCCCATCGCGATATTCGCCACCGGCATCCGGCCCGAGAGGATTCGCGGCACCACGGGTCCCACGCTCACCGCCTCGGTCGGTCCGTGACTTCCGGGCAGCGCCGCGAGCGTCCGATTCATCCAGCCGTCGGAGGTCGTCTTAACTCCCGGCGTCCCGCTCTCCATGTAGTCCTGGGCATCGAAGTGCGATCGGGACGGATCGGGCGATCCGCAGGCATGGACGAAGGCGAGCGTGCCGTCCTGCCATAGCGGCATTATCGAGGCGAGGGCAGGATGCAGCCCGAAATGGCCGTCGAGGTTGAGCAGGGCGCCGTCGCCGCTGCGCGGAATCGCGATCGTCGGCCGCTGTTCATAGTAATCGCCGTCGCCATAGGGCACGACGACGTTCAGTCCGTCCACTGCCCCGCGCAGGAAGACCACGACCAGCCGCTTGCGGCTAGTGTCGCCCTCGAGCGCCCGCGCGGCCCACGCATGAGGACCGATCAGCACGACGCCGGCGGCCGAGAGCATCGCGGCGCGCCGGATAAAATCGCGCCGGTTCATCCTGGTCAACTCGTCGCCTGTGTTCGACACGATATCTCCCGTGCGGTGCCTTATGCGAACCGATCAAGCCGCGTTTGCATTCCCTTAAGAGCCTCTAGCGCATCATGAATTCGGGACTTCCGATTATCATCGAAGCGCGCAGGCGCGGGGGCGCATCCTCGACCGCGGCCTTCGTGCGCGCGGAAAGCATCCCGCCCAGCGTCATCGCGAGTTCGGCCGCGTCGGGCGCCTGCATCCATCCGTGCGCGTCAGGCGCGGGCACGGCCGTGGCCCGAGGTGTTCCGCCTGGCGCCGGTTCGTCACCGCCCGCGAATTCGGACATCGGGCGCTCGAGCGGAAGCCGGCCCACTCCCAGCGCAGTGGCGAAGCTCAGCCGCGTCATCATCGCATCGGGGTTGAGCCATGCTTCCTGCGTGTTCTTGTAGCCGTCGGGCGTCTGGCATCCGTAGAGCGGCATCCCCAGCCGCGCCATCGTCCCGGCCAGCGGCAGCACGTTGCGCACGGGTGTGCCGCTCGCGCGGACGGATGAAATTACGTACTCGTACGGCGTCTTGAACTTGACGCCGTAGTAACGGCGGTCCCAGAATTCCTCGCTCGAGAACATCGTCGCGAGCACTTCGCGGATACTGCCGTCGCTGGCGAGATAGCGCGCCGCCATCCGGTTCACGAGCCCGGTCGGCGGATTATCCGCCACGAAGTATTGCGCAAGCTGGTAGCTCAGATGGTTCGCGGTGGCGGGGCTGCGCGCCAGGATATCGAGGGCGTGCTCCCCTTCCTCGATACCGCCGCCGGGGATCTTCTGGCCGAGAAAGGCCTTATCCGCCGTATCGTGACGGCGCGGATCGAAAAAGAATCCGTCGGGAGTTCTTACAGCCCCGGTTGCGGCCTCGGGGCGTTTGCGGCGCCATTGCCGAAAGCCGAGCGGACCCAGGCCGCCGAAGCGCCGCGGCCCCGTCCCTGCGAAGCCCTGCCGCGGCTCGCGGCGCACGATTCCCCATCCGGTCAGGATATGTGCGAGCGCGATCACGTCCTGCTGCGTATATCCGCCGTTGACGCCGAGCGTGTGCAGTTCCATCAGCTCGCGCGCGTAATTCTCGTTGATGCCCTCGAACTTGCCGTGGCGGCCGGGCGCGTCGGGCGCGGTGTTCTGCCAGTTGTCGAGATAGAAGAGCATCGCGGGATGCTTTGCGGTGGCGCCCAGGAGATCGCGGAAGCGGCCCATCGTGTGCGGCCGGATCGCCTCCTGTTCATAAGCGCCGACCCACAGATGGCACAGGCCTTTGCCGGCGAAGACGTTGAAGTGGTTGAACCAGAAGGCGGTCATCGTCTCCTGGAGCTGGCGCGGTCCCGCGATCGCACGCACGATCCGTCCCTGGGTCGCCTCTTCGAGAACGACGCGCGTTTGGCGCCGCA
>DASPQS010000132.1:0-11894 GCA_035624865.1 Binataceae bacterium (SeqCode)
TTTCCGGCTCCAGCACCACTTCTGAACGCTCGCGGCGCTCACTTCACATCGGCGAAGCGCGCACGGCGCGCTGCTTCGGCCGTGTCGGCATCCTCCTTGGCAGGACGCTCGGGCAGAAAGCCCTCGGTGTAATCCGTCTCCTCCCAACGGCGATCGTTCGCGTCCCACACGTAGGGAAGTTCGACAATCGTCCCGGGACGCTCGATCGTTTCGAACGCACGCATGGCGTCGCGCACAATCTGGCGTTGCAATTCGGGTTGTTGCGGCTTCCCGGTCTGATGACCCAGCGGAAAATTCAGGAACACCGCGCGCGGCGGATTCGCGGCGCGTGTGATGTCCAGCGCCGACGTCATGCAGAGCGTCGGAATTCCGGCAGCCTCGACCACTCGGGCGATCAGTCCAACGGACTGATGGCAAACGGGTCAAGCGGGCACCAGGTAAAAGGCGTCCGCGTGCGCGCGCTTGAGTTCATCGACGATGCGCGGGGCCAGTTCGTCGCGCACCTTGCGGGACGAGTAAATTCCACCCATGAAGCTGTAAGCGGGATCCGCAAGCTCACCGATTACGCCCGCGGCCTCGAGTTCGCGCATCCGCGCCAACGGGAAGACGCAATTGTGGTCGGATGCGGCGTCTTCGGTTCGATAGCCGAAGTGCCAGACGCCGAGATCCGCCTGGGTCGCGTTCTTCGGGATCAAGCGGTAGGTGGCGTCTTCCCGATGGAAGCGTGGTTGGTCGCGGTAAAGAATTCCGCCCGAGCTCATCAACGCGACGCGGCATTGCGCGATCGGCTTTTCAAGTGGCGTCCACGGCGGCATATCTGTGTTTACTACCCATCGGTATGGCGTGTAAGCCTTGTACAGCTCCCGAGTACGGGGAATATATGCAACCGCCATCTTGGTCTCCTTCCGGTACTCCCCTGAAGTTTATTCCGACAGGTGAGCCTTCAGTCAATACAATTTCCAGCCGCGAAGCGTCCGCAGGACCGCATCAACTCGCGTCGGGCGGAAACATCATCTTGCCCGCGTGATATTCGCGCGCTACCAGGTCGACGAAACCATGGCGCACGGGCCATTCAAGCCTGCTGTCGCGCCAATGAATCCGGCCGTCGGGTCCCTCGAATTCGGCGGCGATGTTCTGCGCGCCTTGCCAGGCCTTGGAAGCACGTTCGCGGTCGGCCGCGACCGCAGGAATTTCACGCATCCGGCGCGTCCATGCGGCGATCCGCGGCGTGTCCTTCAAGTCGATACGCATCGCGGATGCCAGTGGTACATGGCAGATAGCGGCGAAATCGGCGAGACTCGGGGAATTGCCACAGAAAAAGCCGTCAGCGGCGACCTCACGGTCCATTACCTGGAGCAGCGTCCGGCACTCGTCGATCGCGGCCTGCCGCATCGCTGGAGCCTCGGGCGCGTCCTTGCGCAGCACGCCCAGGTAATAACCATAGCCAACGGCGTCGAACGTGCGATCGCAGAGATCCTCGAGCCGGCGCATGCGCGCCCGCTCGTAGGCGTCTTTCGGGAAAATCGCCGGAGTCGGATACACCTGTTCGAGGTATTCGCAGATTATCGTCGAGTCGGCGATCGTGCGGCCGTCGTCCAGCATCAGCACCGGAACCTCGGCCCGAATGCTCGCCGCGCGAAGGTCTTCCTTGCGGTCCAGCGAATAGCATCGTTCGACTGGCTCGTAGGGAATACCTTTGTGGTCGAGCACGATCCGGACCTTGCGGGCGTATGGGCTGGTGGCGAATGTAAACAGTTTCATGCAGTTAGATCCTCCGGCTGGGCGCGAGATCCCGGTGCCGACAATACACCACCTACCTCACTCTTTGGCTAGAGCTTGCTGGCTGCATACTTGATGCAGTCAATCCTCGCGGCGGGCCCGCGAGAAAAAATAGCCTCACCCGCCGGAGCAACCGGACTCAACTGCCACGCTTGAGCCGATTAAGGCTTTCGCCGAACGGTGGGTAAGCGACGCCGCGTTCCGTGATAATCGCCGTAACCAATTCGGCCGGAGTTACATCGAAGGCGGGGTTGAAGACCTCAACGCCCTTGGGCGTCACCTGCTTGCCCGCAAATTCGGTAATTTCCTTGTGCGAACGTTCCTCGATCGGAATCTCATCGCCGCTGCGGCAATCGAGGTCCACGGACGACAACGGCGCCGCCACGTAGAATGGCACTTCATGGCGCCGTGCCAAAACCGCAAGCGGATAGGTGCCAATTTTGTTTGCGACATCGCCATTGGCGGCAGTCCGATCCGTTCCGACGATTACGCAATCGACCCGCCCGCTGCGCAGCACGCTGGCCGCCATGTTGTCCGCGATAACGACGACCGGGATATGATCCTTGCGCAATTCCCACGCGGTCAGGCGGGAGCCTTGCAGAAAAGGCCGCGTTTCATCGGCGAACACCCGTACCGTCTTGCCCGCCTCGCGGGCTGCACGCACCACGCCGAGCGCGGTGCCGTAACCGGCCGTCGCGAGCGCGCCGGCGTTGCAATGGGTCAACACGGTCGAGGGAGAGTGGAGCAGGGCGGCGCCATGACGGCCGAGCGCGCGATTCGCCGCCAGATCCTCCTCGTAGATCGCGATCGCTTCGTCCCGCATCCGCCGAAACAGGTGTGAGGCGTCGAGCGCGAGATTTTCCTCGAGCACGCCGCCCATCCGGTCGACCGCCCACTTGAGGTTGACCGCCGTCGGCCGCGTAGCGATAAGCGTGCGGGCGACCACCGCGAAGCGTCTTCGGGCACGCTCCCCACTGGTTCCCCGGATTCCGAGCGCGACACCCATTCCGGCAGCTACCCCGATTGCGGGAGCACCCCGGATAACCATTGTGCGAATCGCTTCGGCCACCGCACGATAGTCCCGGTAGCTTCGGATGACCTCGCGCCCCGGCAGCAGCCTTTGATCGATCATGCGCACGCGATCGGCGCGCCATTCAATGGTTTTTACTGCCACGGACCGACACTTTTGAAGCCGATGATTGCGCCGGATTGCAATTGGCGCTTCACAGGTCTGCTTTCATTGTCCCGCCGCACCGGCGAACAGTCGCGAGTGTGGCCACCTCGAAAAGCATTGCAAATTCGCCTAACGAAAGTCGGCCCGGGCGATTAAGTCCCCGGGCCGGCTTCGAGAATCGGACAGTCGACGGCGAGTCGCTCAGACGCGTTCGTAAGCCCCGCGCGCTTTGCGTTTGACGGTTCCAGCCTCGATCCAGCGTGTGATGGCCGCGAAGATCTCGGAAGGGCGCTTGCTCTTCAGGCCGCGTACCGCGCGGATGTGCGAAGCTTTGAACTGTTTGGGCAATTGATTAAGCACTCCGCTCCAATCAATTCTGCCACCGCCGGCGCGGGGACCACGGGGTGCAGTGCCAGCGGCCGGGACGCGGCCGGTGAGCCGGCCCAGGCTTGATTCTTCGAGCTTGAGACGCTTGAGCTCGGCTTCTTTGGCGCGGATTTCTTTGCGCAGACTTACGAGCAACGAGCGCGCCTGCTGCTGGACGCGTCGAAAAGCCGAAGTCGGTCCTTCGGAGTTGCTTCTACGCGGCATTCATCAGTCTCCTTTTTTAGTGAGTGACCACACTATATTGTCAATGAAACTACACAACGTTGAACTCGCTTACAACTGAATCAATACTATAAGTGTGGACATTTGCAGTGATCAGGGCTTTCCGGAGGAAACGCCGTGATCTCCGCGAAGCCGGAAAGAACGCGATAGCGGTTCAAGCTATTTCTCACTATTATGAGTGACAAGCCGTCTTTGTCACCTTTTCCCTTTTTGGCCGCGAAGATTCCCTTAACTATTTGCTACTCAAGTCTGCGAATAGCAGCGACGCGAACGAGCGGCCGCCGGCTGCGGTTCAACCCTGTGAACTCTCAAGGGACCACGACGGCGCCGCCGCTGATGCTGACCACTTCGCCGGTTATGTAGGAAGAGAGGTCGCTCGCAAGGAACAGCGCCAGATTGGCGACGTCCGCCGGTTCTCCCAGGCGCCCCAATGGATTGCGCTTCTTTTCTGCCTCAAACATCTTCGCCGGGTATATACGCTGCAAGAACTCGTTGAAAATAACACCCGGAGCGATGGCATTGACCCGGACTCCCTTGCGCGCCACTTCCGCTGACGCTGCGCGTGTCAAACCCATCACACCAGCTTTCGCCGCGCAGTACGCCGCTTCACCACCAGAAGATGCAATCCATCCGGCGGCGGATGCCATATTTACTATGGCGCCCTTGCCCTGCTTGATCATGTGCGGCAGCACCGCGCGCATCATCCAGAAGGTGCCGCGCAAACACACATTCATGACGAGTTCCCACGTCTCGTCTTTGCATTCCCAGATTGGTTCGAGTTTGTTTATGCCGGCGTTGTTGAAGAGAATATCAATACGACCGAACTTGTCGGCGGTCTTTTGTACGGCTTCTTCGATCTGAGAGCGCTGGGTTACGTCAACCACAAAGCCGGGAACTTCTCGCCCGAACTTTCTGCCGAGTTCGGCTGCGACCTCGAGCGCACGGCGCGGATGCGCATCGGTGAGCACGACCTGCGCTCCTTCTTCCAGAAAACGACTGGCCACAGCGTGACCGATTCCGGCGCCAGCTCCAGCCGTGACCAAGGCGACTCGACTGTCGAGAAGCATTCCAATGTCCTCCATCGCGCTACACGCGCGAAACTCCCCCGAGCGTCACGCATCATAGTAGGTGCCGTACGCCGCGTACACTCCAGCGGACGGCACACCTCGTCGCTGCGAGCCTTCTGGCCAAGGGTACGCCGGAAGAAAAGGCCGACCCACAACTAGGAAACGAGTCCTAACGACATAATAAGAACGTAGTTCTATCTCAGTTCCAACGCTTGGCCGCCGAACCCGTCAGACCGTCGAGCGACATCCGACCCATTACCTTGAGCCAAGTGGTCCAATGCTATGTTTGTGCTGGCTGAGGTGCTATAAGGAAATCCACGTTGGGGTCAATGCGAGCAGTAGTCTGCCAGAGCCGGTTCGTTTCATTGCTCGTTCATACTGGTCGCCGTTTATTCCGTGGCGAAGACGATGGCTAGCACGCGCGAAGCAGCGAGGCCCCCGAGGAGACCTTAATGGGCCGCAGACTGTATGTTGGGAATCTGGCTTGGACTGTCACTGATCAGGATCTGCACGATGTTTTCGCGGAAGCCGGCAAAGTGGACAGTTCGCAGGTAATCATGGATCGCGCGACCAATCGCTCGCGTGGATTCGGCTTTGTCGAGATGGCTACCGACGAGGCTGCCGACGCTGCGATTAAGAAGCTCAACGGTCGCGACATCAAGGGGCGCCCTATCCGCGTCAACGAGGCTCAGGCCCGTGGCACCGGAGGTGGTGGCAGTCGCCCTCCCTCCGCTGGCCGCGATCGCTAAAGTCTTTCGCCACAATACCCTGCCTCTGTCTGTCCAAGAATCGCACGTATTCTGCGGCGATTGGGGGGATTACTCGTCCTTAGGGCCCTTTAAGATAAAGGGCCGAACGGATCGCTCCGCCCGGCCCCTCCGCCAACCGGGAAAAGGGGGGGCAAACCCCGGCTAGCAAGCTTTATTGTACGCAACTTTTAATGACTTGCAATAGCTCACGTCGTGAAATTGAGTGACATTCACTCATGCTCTCGCCTAATCTAGTCAATATTTGAATTAAAACTCAAGCGCCTCCGTTAAAGCGTCCAGCTTATAGGGCCAAGCCCGGTCCTCTGCCTCAGCTCGCGGCCGCAGCCTGATTTTCCGCTCCTCTTCGCCCCTTTTCGAGAATAGCCTTTAGCAGGCGGGGAGGTGACATCGGCAACTCAGTCATTCTGACACCGACCGCGCGATAAATCGCGCTTGCTACCGCAGCCATCGGCGGCACGATCGAGACTTCGCCGACGCCGCGAACGCCCAGCGGATGACTCGGGTTGGGGACTTCCACAACGATAGTCTCAATCATCGGCAGATCGAGGCAGGTCGGCATTCGATAGTCGAGCAATCCCGTATTACGCAGTATCCCTTTGCTGTCATAGAAGTACTCTTCGTTGAGCGCCCAGCCGATACCCTGCGCGAGACCGCCCTGGAGTTGGCCTTCGACGTAGCTGGGATGGATCGCGCGCCCGACGTCCTGGGCGATAGTGCAGCGCAGGATGCTCACCTTGCCGGTGTCCGGGTCCACCTCGACATCGACGCAGACGGTGGCAAACGCATTGCCGACGGCGCCCACCGCGCCGGCGTTGACGCTTGCTCGCCCGGTGATCGGACCGCCCGTGCGTGCGAGGCGGCCGGCGAGCTGTTTGAGCGAAATCGGCGGCACGCCGTTGGCCCTGGCGGTGAACATACCGGCGCGGAATTCGACGTCCTCCGGCTTCTTATCCCACAGCTTTGCGGCGCGCTCCCGCAATTGAGCGAGTGCGTCGTGCGCTGCCTCGTACACTGCCATGCCGGTGGCGAGCGCACTGCGGCTACCGCCGGTTACGTCGGTGTGACCAATGGAATCCGTATCGCCTACCAGCGGCCGCACATCGGCGGCACCCAGCCCGAGAACCTCCGCCGCGATCATCGCCATGGCCGCGCGCAGTCCGCCGATATCAACCGATCCGGTGACCACGCTGACGGTGCCATCGGCGTGAATGTTCACCGTGGCTGACGATTGCAGCCCGCCATTGAACCAGAAGCCAGAGGCAACGCCGCGTCCGCGATTTTTCCCTTCCAGCCGCGAGCGGCAGTGCGCGCTGTTTCTCATCGCTTCGAGGGTTTCGACGAAGCCGATCTTTTTGTAGGGCGGCCCCGCCGGCTGCGGCGTGCCCTCGTGCGCAGCGTTGCGGAGACGAAATTCGAGCGGGTCGATACCGCACTTCAAAGCGAGCTCATCGATTACACTTTCGGCCGCGAATGCGGACGCAGGCGATCCCGGTGCGCGATACGCAGCCACCTTCGGCCGGTTGCAGACGACGTCATAGGAATCGATTTTCAGGTTTTCAATATTGTAGGGACCCAGCGTGCACATCGCGCCCGGAGCGAACGGTGAACCGGGAAAGGCGCCGGCCTCGTATGCCATCCAAACCTCGGCCGCGGTGATTTTCCCCTGACGGGTGGCACCGATCTTTGCGCGCATCTTGACGCCCGAAGTAGGGCCAGTCGCGCGCAGCACTTCCGCCCGCGTCATTGAAAACTTGACCGGGCGCCCAGTCTTGCGGGCCAGCAATACGGCCAGCGGTTCGAGGTACACCGTTGTCTTACCCCCGAACCCACCCCCGATCTCCGCCGGGATAACGCGAATCATGCCCTCGGGCAGACAGAGCACGCTTGCCGTGAGCGTCCTTACGTTGAACGCCCCCTGCGTCGAACAATAGATCGTGATATGGCCGTCGGCGCCGTACACCGCCATGGCGTTTTGCGGTTCGATATAGCCCTGATGCACCGCGGCCGTCTTGAATTCGTGCTCGACGATGTAGTCCGCCGCTTTGAAACCGCCCTCGAGATCGCCGCGCTGAAACTGGATATGCGCGGCGATGTTGCTTGGGCGATCGGGTCCTTCGGGCGATCCCGGGTCGGTGCGATGCGCTATGAATCTGCTGCGCAATTCCGGCAGCAGGATCGGCGCATCCGGCTTCATCGCCTCTTCGGCCGTCATCACATGCGGCAATACCTCGTACTCAACCTCGATAAGTTCGAGGGCCTCCTCGGCTACGTGCTTGCTGACCGCGGCCACCGCGGCGACGGCGTGCCCGTCATACAGCACCTTGTCGCGTGCCATCACGTTAACCGACAGGTAGTGCGTGTTGACGATCAGCTCGCCCACCTGCGCCATCACCCCTTTCACTTCTGGGAAATCAGCGCCGGTGAGGACGGCGTGGACGCCCGGATGTTTGAGCGCCTTGTCGACGTTGATCGATTTGATGCGGGCGTGCGCGTAAGG
Source organism: Binataceae bacterium (SeqCode) (assembly GCA_035624865.1). GTDB lineage: Bacteria > Desulfobacterota > Binatia > Binatales > Binataceae > JASHZA01. Next base: position 7,897 of record DASPQS010000132.1, read on the forward strand.
ACTGCGCAGCACCTTGCCATGCAGCATTCCCGGCAGCGAATAGTCGGCGCCGTAGAGCGCTCGCCCGGTCACCTTATCGATGCCGTCATGCCGGACAGGACGCGTTCCGATAACTTTGAAACCGCCATCAGCGGCTCCGTTGGAATCCGCCATAGCTGAACCTCCAGACTTCCTGTGCAGATATGTCTGCCGTACTCCTGCGTCAATCCATGTTATGCCAACTCGGACTGATCGTGTAGCCGGTGCGGGCGCGGTCAGGCTAAGTCCGCCTTATCAATTCCGGGTCTTCGTCCTGCTCCACGCCGAGCAGAAAGTTGCGTACGATTCGCTGCACGGTTTCGCGTCGCTCGCGCATCGGGGAGTGTCCGGCGCCCGGAATTACCGCCAGCGTTGCATGTGGCACCGCCGCGGCAAGTGCCTCGCCGTTGCGCCACGCCGCCAGTCCATCCTCACGCCCCCACACGATCAGGGTCTGCGCCGCCACCTTTTGCGCAATCCTGATTAAATCCGGGTCGCCGTAACGGCCGCGCAAAAGCCGAATCAGAATCTCGCGGCTCTTCCATTGCTTCTCGAACTCCGGGCTGCTGCGCACGTCCTCGAGCTCGGCGCCAAAGTCGCGCCGCACGGCAACGACCCCGGTCTGCGCGAAGGCGGCCTTGAGAAACGCCTCCTGGTCGAGCGCCTCGAGATCGACCGCACGCGTGCCTGGGCGCTCAACGCCCAGCGGATCCAACAGCACCAATTTCACCACGCGCGCTGGATTTTCCGCCGCAAGGCGCAGGGCTATCCAGCCACCGAACGAATGACCGGCTAGGTCCACCTCGGTCACTCCGAGCGAATCAAGGAAGCCGATCATAATCCGGGCGTAGTCTGCCGCGCTGCTCACCTGCGACGGAATCCGTCCGTCCGCCCATCCGGGCAACTGCGGCGCATAGACCGTATTCGTCAATGCCAGCGCGATATGAAAGGTGTCCCAGCGACCCCAGCCACCGAGACCATGAAGATAAAGTAATGGACGTCCGCGGCCGCCTTTCATGTACGAAATCGTCAAATCGCCGACGACGACTTGACCGCGGCTGACTTGCGAGGCGTCTCCAGCTCCCATGTTACGTGACCTCCCCGAGCCGCTATGCGGTTACGTTGACCCAGTGTTTGAAGCACTCCAGCTCGAAGAAGGAATCCGCGGCGGCCGGATCGGGCGGCGAACCGCCAGGCTCAAGCGTAACTGCCAGGCGAATAAGATAGCGGTCGTTGGCGACGGCGCGTTGCTGCGCCGCGATCGCCTCGCCGAGTGCACGCTGGTCAGGAATCCGGGCGAATTCGCGATATTTTCCCTGGAACACCATCTGGCGATCGCCACCGCGCTCGTCCAAAGTTTCGATTATCACGCTGGCGTCATCGGGCAAATCGCTGCCATCGGCGCGCTTGAGCGACAGGCGAATCGCGCTGCCGCGATGCTCTGCGGTGGGTCCTGCAAAAATAATCTGGCAGGGAAAGCCGCCGGGTTCGCGTTCTGGCGTGCGCATACGCCACCCGGCCACCAGCTTGCCATTCTCGATGGTTGCGAATTCATCGATCACTTCCGGTGAATCCCGCGTGATGGTGTAGTTGAAGTCCCGGTAAAGCGGCAGGCGCGAGGGTCTTGATCCGCCTGACGTTCGCACCTCAATTGCGGGGGCAGCGGTTCGCGCAGCCGGAGCGGCGTCGATATTGAGCGGACGCAAAAACGGCATCACACGATCCGCGAAGAGCCGCTTCGACGCCATCACCTTTTCGTGCGCGAGATTGCCCACATGGAACATCCCGAGGAAATGGCCGTAGCCCGCAGTCTTCATATCGTTTTCCAGCCAGCGCGTGACGTAGTCCGGATCACCGCAGACGATGAAGCCGTCGTCGCGCATCTGTTCGAACGGCGTATGCGGTCCTGGAAAATCGCGCTCGACGGCCTTGCGATGCTGGAAGGATCGATCGGTATGCAGTCCAGGCAGCGGCGCCGGATTCGTCAGCGGACGTCCCAGCACGCGCAGCAGATAGCCGACCGCCTCCCTGGCCTCCTCGATTGCTTTGGCGTTGCTTTCCGCGATATGAATCAGGCGCGCGCCCACGAAATTTTCGAACCCCGGTTCCCATCCGAACCGCTCGCGAGCGACTTGCCGGTACAACTCGAACGAATCCTTGAAAGCCTCGGTGGGATAGAACACCTGCGCGCCGCTGATTCGCCGTTCGGCCGCGAACTCGATCGTCTCGAGCGATCCGGTCGGCATCCAGAACGGAAACGGACGCTGAATCGGCCGCGGCCAGATCGAAACGCCAGTCAGCTTCCAATACTTGCCATCATAGTCGAAGACTTCCTGATGCAGGCATTTGTCGATGATGTCGTAGGCCTCCCGCAGCCGCTCGCGGCTGGTGAAGGGATCGACGTTGTACGAGACGTATTCGTACGGCACGCCGCGTACGATACCGCCGATAAAGCGGCCGCCCGACAGACAGTCCATCATGGCGAACTCCTCCGCAGTCTGCACGGGATGGCGCAGCGGGAGAATATTGCCGATCACCCCGACCTTCATCCGCCTGGTGCGCATGATAATGGCGGTCGCTGTGATGTTGCACGAGGGCTGGATGTTGACCCCGGTGAAATGATGTTCATTGACGAGGGCGCCATCGAAACCGAGATCCTCGCAGATCGCCCATTCATCGAGATGTTCCTGGTAGGTTTGCGCAACCAGCGACGGGTCGCAGAATCGGTTAGTGAAGCGTACCTCCGGCCCGATCTCGGCCGGAACCCCCGGATACGTCAACTCATCGAAGGTGTAGAACTTCACAGCGGTCGTCCTCCTGTTCCTGCGAGATAGCGTTGGCCGTGCGCGGCGGGATCGTCAACGCCGAAAGCTACGCGACAGAAGCCACGTGAAAACCTTGATTGAGGTCGGCGATACGGGCGCTCCCGGTATGCGGGCGCGCGTGGCGACGATCCACACGCTGCGCGCTGTCACCGGTTGGCGCTAACCGCCGCCGATCGCCGGGATGAAAAATACTTCGCTCTCTTCGCGCACCTTGTCCAGCACGCCTCCGGTGCCCATCTCGCCATCGATCGACACCGCGACCGACGGCTTAATGTCGCCGCTTTCGAGCAGATGTCCGGCAAAGCCGGGAAACTGCCGCTCAAGATCCGCGACCAGTTCGCCGACGTTGCGGCCGCGCGCGGTTACGCGATCGCGGCCCCCGGTTAATTTGCGCAGCAGCGCAGGAACGACAACGATTGCCATAAGCAGAAAGACAAAGCCGGGTCCTTGCGGACCCGGCCTCAGGTTGTATCGCTGAGTTAGCGCCCGGCCGCGGCAGCCTGGCTCTCCACGGCGCCGCGTTTCTTCAATATCGCCTTGAGCAGGCGCGGCGGCGACATCGGCAGTTCCGTCATCCTAACGCCGGTCGCATGGTAAATCGCGTTGGCGACCGCCGCAAGCGGCGGCACGATCGAGACCTCGCCGACTCCCCGCGAACCGATCGGATGGCCCGGCGCGGGCACCTCGACGATCACCGTCTCGATCTGAGGCAGATCGAGGCAGGTCGGCATCCGATAGTCGAGCAGTCCCGTATTACGCAGTGTGCCCCTGTCGTCGTAGAAATATTCCTCGTTGAGGGCCCACCCGATCCCCTGAGCGGTTCCGCCCTGCATCTGGCCTTCGACGTAGCTCGGATGGATCGCCTTGCCGGCATCTTGCGCGATAGTTGCGCGCAGGATCTGGACTTTGCCCGTATCCGGGTCGACTTCGAGATCGACGCAGGTGGTGGCAAAGGAGGGACCGACGGACCGCGCGTTGACGGTCGCACGGCCCGTTACCGGGCCTCCCGTGCGCGCCAACCGCCCGGCGATTTCCTTGACGGTCATCGGCGTGATCCCCTCGCCCTTGGCGCTCAGGACGCCGTTTTCGAACGTGACTTCCTCCGGCTTTTTTTCCCATACTTTGGCCGCGCGCTCCTTGAACTGCCGGACCACG
>DASPQS010000133.1:0-6239 GCA_035624865.1 Binataceae bacterium (SeqCode)
GAGGCGAAGCTCTGGCGCGAAAGGTATACCAGGTCGTAGCCGCCGTTGGGCGCAACTACGACATCCGTACTTTTCGCCGATTTCTTGATCCCGGCCGCTACCAGCAAATCACCCAGCGAGACCTCAAGCCTGATCGTCGCGAAGCCATGGTCCGACACGACCATCAGATCGGTCTCGTCCGCGATTCCGAGCGCCGACAGCGCCGACTCGATCCGCCCAAGGTTGGCGTCGCATTGATGCAGCGCATCGATCGCTGGTGCCGTGCCCAGACCCGCAACATGCTGGATCAAATCGGGGTTATGTTGCCAGAACACCACGAAAGCGGGATGACCATCTGCTGCCGCCTGTTTTGCCGCCGGCAGCGCCCGATCAGTCACAAGCTGCGCGAACCATGCGTCGCGCGCGCCTACCGATGAGGGGTCCTTTCGGTCTATTGCGGGAGCGCTGGCGAGCGCGGCTGCGGCGGCGGATGGAGCCGCCATATCGTCGGCCACGAAGAGATAATTCCCCGCGCTCCCACTCGCGCCAGGAGCCGCCTGGCCGTCGAACAGAAACGTCGGCCCTCTTTTCCCGATCACGGCTACATAGCCGCCGGCGCTTTGTACCTGGCTTCCAATCGCCTCGAGCCCCAGCAGATGGCCGTTGAAAGCCCCGGGACCGTCGAGCGCGGCCAGGATTTGCGAATTCTCGATATCGATCGGCTCATCGAGCGCCGGTGCCAGCCCTGGAATCGAAGCGATCTTGTTGGAGTCGAGCACCGGCGCGAAATACATCACGTCGCCCAGGATTCCGCTGGTGCCCGCGTCGCCGCCCGTCGCAAGCCCTGCCGCGTTCACCATGGTAACCGTCGGGAAAATCGAATGATGATGCTCGAAGCGGACGCCCCTGTTCTCGAGCGCGTAAAGATTGGGCGTGTCCTGCTCGTTGACCAGGTCGGGCCGTAACCCGTCCCATACCATTAGTAGAACGATCCTGCTCTTTGATCGCGTCTCGCCGCGAGCGTAACTTCGCAGACCAACGCCAACCGCCATAACGATGGTGAACACTGCGCAAGCAATCAGATTCGACCGGTTCGTTCTCATCCGCGAAAATCTTTATGCAGGCAAATTGCGCCTTTACGCAGGCAACTTCCGCGCGGTCCAATCGTCCGATTGGCCGTGTCGTATCCGCCTATACATCGCGTAGAAGCCTCAAGCCGCCAGATACCGCACGAACCACTCGCGCGCCGAATCGCTGCTAAGGGTGAAATCCTTCACATACGCGTCGAAATGGCCGCCGCCGAGAACCACCAGCCGCTTCGGCTCGAGTGCCCGATTGAATGCGGCGAAAGCCTCGTCCGCTACCGCCAGATGGTCCTGCGCCGCGATTACCATCAGCAGCGGGGTCGGGCTGATACGATCGATGTAGCTGCCGGGTTCGTACTCGCTCAGCATCTCGACCGTGCGCAGCGTGACCTCGTTGCGCCAGGACGGGGCGCGCGTCTTGCCTGTCTCCGTGAACCACTCCCACGAATCCGCGGTCGGCAACGCGGCTACGCCGTTGAGTTCGGACGTTACCACCGGCACCATCGCCGGCGCCGCGCCGCCAAGACGCGCGTCGCGGTCGGCGTCGAACTGCTCGCGCAGGGGCGCGGCCATGTCGGCGCGGACCAGCCGCTTCAAATTGCGCGAACCGCTGACCAGCGGCACCTGCGAGACCACGCATTTGACGCGCCGGTCGATCGCGCCCACCACCAGGACGTGGCCTCCGCTGTAACTCGAGCCCCACACGCCGATCCGCTGCGGATCGATCTGCGGCTGGCGCCGCAGCCAGGTAATCGCATGCCGGTAATCGCGCACCTGCTGCCACGGGTCGATCTCCTGGCGCGGTTGTCCGTCGCTCGCGCCGAAATTGCGATTGTCGAAGACCAGCGCCGCGAGTCCGGCCGCCGCGAACACTTCGGCGTAGCGGTCGAGGTACATCTCCTTGACCGCGGAAAATCCGTGCGCCATCACGACTCCGGGCACCGGATTGGAGACCCGTTCCGGCAGATAGAGCCATCCGCGCAGTATTGCCCCTTCCGCATTTATCTCGATATCTCGGCGCATAGGTGTCACCCGCCCGCGATGATAGACGATCCGCCCGAACGCTGAAAAGTGTCACGTTGGTGAGTGCGGACGGCGATGCTATAGAGTCTTTGTTCGGTGCAACGATGCGCTGCGCCAAGTGCAACACCGATAACCGGGACACCGCCAAGTTCTGCGACAAATGTGGCGCGCGACTTTCGTCCAAGTGCCCCTCGTGTGGTGCGGAAAACCGCCCCGACGCGAGATTCTGCGATTCCTGCGGTTCGGCACTCGTTGCGGGCGCGACCGCGGCAACAGCCAAACCGAATGATGGGCCGATTCGGGTCGCCGACGCGTCCGCCGGCGACAACCTCGGGGGCGAGCGCAAGACGGTCACGGCACTGTTCGCCGATATCAAGGGCTCGACCGAGTTGATGGAAGACCTCGACCCCGAAGAGGCGCGGGCAATCGTCGACCCCGCGCTCAAACTTATGATCGAAGCGGTGCGGCACTACGACGGCTACGTCGTGCAGTCCATCGGCGACGGCATCTTCGCGCTGTTCGGGGCGCCGGTCGCGCACGAAGACCATCCGCAGCGCGCCCTCTTCGCGGCACTCAGGATCCAGGAGGAGCTAAGACGCCATTCGGATCGCGTTCGCGCCGAGGGTGGATTGCCGATTCAGGCCCGGGTAGGGGTCCATACCGGCGAGGTGGTGGTGCGCTCGATCGCGACGGGCGCGGGCAAGGCCGAGTACACGCCAATTGGACACACGGCCAATCTGGCGTCGCGGATGCAGACGCTCGCTCCGATCGGATCGATCGCGGCGACGGACGCGGCGCGCAAGCTGTGCGAGGGCTATTTCACTTTCAAGGCTCTGGGACCGACGCGGGTGAAGGGCCTCGCTGAAGCGGTGAACGTCTACGAAGTGACCGGCCTCGGGCCGTTGCGCACGCGCCTTCAGCGCGCGGCCGGCCGCGGGCTGACGAAGTTCGTCGGGCGCGAGCGCGAGATGGAGGCGCTCAAGCACGCGCTCGAGCAGGCCGCGAACGGCCACGGCCAGATTGTCGGTGCAATGGGCGATCCCGGCGTCGGCAAATCTCGCCTGTTCTTCGAGTTCAAGGCGGTCGCACAGTCAGGCTGCCTCGTGCTCGAAGCCTATTCCGTCTCGCACGGCAAAGCCTCCGCCTATCTGCCGGTGACGGAGCTGCTGCGCGAGTATTTCCGGATCGTTCCCGAGGATGATCCGCGCCAGCGGCGCCGGAAGGTGATCGGCAGAGTGCTCGAACTCGACCGATCGTTGGAAGAAACGCTGCCGTACGTATTTGCGCTGCTCGGAGTCCAGGAAGCCGATGATGCGCTCGCGCAGATGGATGCGCAGATTCGGCGCCGGCGCACGCTCGACGCGCTCAAACGCATTCTCCTGCGCGAGTCGCTCAACCAACCGCTGATCCTGGTCTTCGAGGACCTTCACTGGATCGACGCCCAGACCCAGGAGCTGCTCAATCTAATCGCCGATGCAATCGCCAACGCGCGCGTCCTGTTGCTGGTCAACTATCGGCCGGAATACCGCCACGACTGGGGGCATCGCACGCACTACACTCAGCTCCGCCTCGACCCGTTGGGTGAAGAGAGCGCGGAGAATCTGCTCTCCGCCCAGGTCGGCGATGCCGCCGAGCTGGCGCCGCTCAAGCGCATGATCATCGATAGGACCCAGGGCAACCCGTTCTTCATCGAAGAGATGGTGCAGACGCTTTTCGACGACGGCGTGTTGGTGCGCAACGGAAGCGTCAAGCTCGCCGGCTTGCTGTCGCAGGTGCGCGTGCCGCCGACGGTGCAGGGTGTGCTCGCGGCTCGTATAGATCGGCTGACGCCGCCCGAGAAGGGATTGCTTCAGACGCTTGCGGTGATGGGTCGCGATTTCCCGCTGACGCTGGTCCGAAAGGTCTGGGCCGGACCCGATGAGGAACTGGAACGGATGCTCGCGAATCTCCAGCTGGGCGAGTTCATCTACGAGCAACCCGCGGTCGGCGACACCGAATACGTCTTCAAGCACGCGCTGACGCAGGAAGTCGCCGGTAACTCATTGTTGACCGAACGGCGGAAGCTCCTGCACGAACGCGTCGCGCGGGCCATGGAGGAACTCTTCGCCGAACATATCGACGATCACCTGAACGACCTCGCTTATCACTACCGCCGCAGCGACAACACCATGAAGGCGATCGAGTATCTCGTCCGCGCCGGCGTTCAGGCGACGCCACATGGTTTCTACGAGGAAGCGATCGAGCTACTCAACGGCGCTCTCGCGCTGCTGCCGCAAATCGACGACGGCACCATCCGAGATACTCAGGAGCTTGCAGTCCGGAGGGCGCTGATGGCGCCGCTGATCGCTGTCCGCCCGATCTCGGCGGCGGACAATGTGCTCAATGTCGAACGGATCCGCGAGCTTTGCGAAAAGACAGGCGAGACGCGGCTCCTCGCGCGGGTGCTCGGCCATTTGTTCTTCGTTCATTTGTCCGAACTGGATTGGGCCGAGACGGAACTATTCGTCCGCGAGGCGCTGGATCTGGCCGGTCGCACTTCCGATGAACACGCGATCTATGTGGGAAATTTTGTCGCGGGTATGTCGGCTGTTTATAAGGGCGAGTACCTTGCCGCCCACGAGCATTTCGAGCGCGCTTCGCGGGTAAGCGACCAGACGCAAGCCGCGCTCTTGCGCGATCCGAGCATCGCTCTCGGGGTGGTCAATTGCATGGGATATCTGGCTTCTCTGTGGTGGATATTGGGCTACCCGGAAAGGGCTCGCCTCCAAACGCAGCGGGTAACCGCGGTGCTCGGCCCGACGCTCGATCCTTACGCCCACTGTGTTGGTGTCCTCCATATCCTCGCGACCTGTTGTTGGTTTTTCCGGGACTATCGAGGAGCACGCGCGCAAGCTGAAGAGCTACTAGCACGTTCGATACGGAACGGGATTCTCCTTATAACTCCCGTTACACTTGTATTGATGGGCAGAATCATGGTGTCGGAGGGAGATCCCGAAGCCGGCATCAGGAAGGTAGAGGAAGGGCTGCCCGGCCTCGAAGCGACCGGAAATATAGGCAACTACGATCTCAACTCTTATTTTGCAGTCGCGGCGTGCCTGGAGGCGGGCCGTATCTCTCAAGGTATGGCCTTGGCCGAGCGAGCGATCGTCAGAGCAACCGCCGGCGGCGTGCGCTTTTACGAAGCCGACCTCCATCGGCTAAAGGGCGAACTCATTCTGGCGGCGGGAGGGCCCGCGAGCGAGGCCGAAGCGGCCTTTCGCGAAGCAATCGAAATCGCGCGCCGGCAACAAGCCAAATCGTTCGAACTGCGTGGGGCGACTTCTCTGGCGCGGCTGCTGCGCGATACCGGCCGCCGCGACGAGGCGCGCACGATGCTCGCCGAAATTTACAACTGGTTCACGGAGGGCTTCGATACGCGCGATCTCATGGAGGCGAAGGCCCTGCTCGAGGAGTTGAGCACGTAAGCGCTCCGCTAGCGGCGCGCTGCGCGTGCATGCCGATCGGCGATTTGGTAGCTTGGCCGCAATCAATCGGAGGTTCATGATTTGCGCGTCGTTCTGATCGGGCAGGCAGCGTTTGCGGAAAAAGCGCTCGAGACGCTGCATTCGCGCGGCGAAGAAGTCGTCCACGTCTTCGTCCCGCCCGACGCTCCCGGCGGACGTCCCGATCCTGCGAAAACCAAGGCGCTCGCACTCGGCCTGCCGGTCAGCCAGCCCGCCTCCTTTCGCGGCGAGGCGGCGCTCGATCATTTCAGGTCGCTCAACGCCGACCTCTGCGTGATGGCGTTCGTGACGATCATCGTGCCCGAGCGCATTCTCTTTGCCCCGCGCCTCAAGACCATCTGCTTCCATCCCTCGCTGCTGCCACGTCATCGCGGAGCCAGCGCGATCAACTGGGCGATTATCCAGGGCGATCGCGAGACCGGGATCACCTGGTTCTGGCCCGATCGCGGTATCGATACCGGTCCGATTCTGCTCCAGCGGCGCGTGCCGATCGGTCCGCTGGACACGACCGGCTCGATCTATTTCAACACGCTCTTTCCGCTCGGAATCGAAACCCTCGGCGAGGTGCTCGAGCTCGTGAAAGCGGGGAATCCGCCCGCCATCCCGCAGGATGAACGCTTGGCAACCTACGAGGCGATCTGCCGCGACG
>DASPQS010000134.1:0-6068 GCA_035624865.1 Binataceae bacterium (SeqCode)
GCAGGGTCGATTTGCCCGCGCCGTTACGCCCGATGATCAGCGCAGCCTCCCCCGCCGCGACCTTGAGATTGATGCCGCGCAGGACCGGAGAATAGTGGAAGGATTTGTCCAGGCCGCGCGCTTCGACCAGCGTCGTTCCCATCATTGGGCCTGGGCGGCAGCGCGCTGGCCGGGCGCGAGACTCGCGCCGCATTCGCCGCAGAAATTGTTACCGGCGGCAGGTCGCGTACCGCATTGCGGGCAGAAGTTCGCACGCCGTGGGGGCTCAGGCGATGGCGATGCGAGGGGCGCAGCCGATCCGATTCGCGGCCGCTCGAGCTTTTGCTGGCGCGCCTGGTCGAGCGCGGTCATGGCAGCGAGCGCACGATTTTCGAGCGACGCGCGCAGGCTGTGGTAATCGGCCGCGTCAACCTTGCCCATTTCATGGTCGAATTCGAGTTCGCGCAGTCCCTGCATCGCGAGCGCGCGCTCATGATCGATGCGTTCGATTTGCAGGGCGTCCGCGTCGGTTGGCCGGCGGCGGCGCACCCCTTCGGTCAGCGGCGCGGCGACGAAAAGCGCGACCGCCGCAACGATCATGACCGCGGCCACGTAAGTCATCACGGTTAAATCCGCTCCCGCAATTCCTGTTCGAGGCGGCGCTTGAGTTCCGGATCAAAGGCGCCTACGGCAACCGGAGCAACGGCCGCCTTCGACCGCCAGCTCCCGAAGGCGAAAAAGATGGCCAGGCCGCCCGCGATCAGAGCCGCGAAGGGCATGATCCACGCGACCAGGTTGAAGCCTTCGGTGGTGGGTGCGGAGAGAACCTTTTCACCGTACTGAGTGCGGAACCAGGCGATGATCTGGGGGCGGCTCATCCCGTTGGCGATCATGCCCTCGATCCGGGTTCGCACCGGCACCGCAAATTCGCATTGCGGGTGGTTGCAATTCGCGACCGTCAGGCCGCATCCGCATTGGCAGGTCAGGCCTTCGCTTACATCCTGGACGGAGGTCTTCGCCGCGATCGATGCAGCCAGGCTCACGGCGGCGACGCCAAGCGAAATCGCGAGCAAGGCGGCCACAAGAGTCAGGGGCTTGCCCGGTTTCAAGCGTCACTCACCCCCGGGAACGGTTTGCGCATCGAATTCGAGAGCGGCGGGCGCGCGCACGGCTGCCGCGATCGCGGCCCGCTCGCGCACGTTGGGCCACATCACGATTACCGTGCCGAGCGCCATGATGAGGCCACCGGCCCAGAGCCAGAAGACCAGCGGAGTCAGGAAGACCTGGAACGTGACCATCCCGGTATTGTCGTCGATGCCGGCGAGCACCAGGTACAAATCGCTGGCCGGGGTCGAGCGGATTGCGACCTCGGTCGCCGGCTGCTGTGGACGTTTGTAGAAGAGCTTGGCGGGGGCCATCACCGCGATCGGCTTGCCGGCGCGGAACACCTCGACCCGCGCGATCGCGCTTTCCAGATGCGGCGTCTCGCGCGTGGTGAGTCCGAGGTAGACCAATTCGTAGGGTCCGATATAGAAGCTGCCGCCCTCTTTGACGCTCTTCTTGACCTCGACGCGGAAGAACGAGGAGGCGACGATACCGACGAAGGCCAGGATCACTCCGACATGGATGACATAGCCGCCGTAGCGGCGGTTGTTCTTGGCGATCAGGTTAACCACCGCTTTGGGGGCGGATTCGGATACCATGTGACGTCGCGCGCTGACGCCGCGGCGAAACTCAGCGACGACCGTGCCGAGCACGAATGCGGCCAGCGACAACGCGCTCAGCACGTACCATTGATGGAGACCGGCGAGGAACGCGCAGAGGCCGGCGACGATGCCGAGGATGGCGGGCGCCGTGAAGGTGCGGCGGAGATTGTCGAGCGAGGAGCGGCGCCAGGCGATCAGCGGCCCCACGCCCATCAAGAAAATCAGGGCGAGCGCGAGCGGCGCGTTAACCTTATCGAAGAAGGGCGGGCCGACGGTGATCTTGACGCCGCGTACGGCCTCCGACAGGACCGGGAAGAGCGTGCCCCAGAAGACCGCGAAGGCGATGCCGACGAGCACCAAGTTGTTGAAGAGGAAGGCGGCCTCGCGCGAGAGATAGGATTCGAACTCGGCGGGCGTGCGCAGGCTCTTGACGCGCGCGATCAGCAGCCCGCTGTAAAGCACGCAAACCACGAGCAGGAAGGTCAGGAAGTACGGACCCAAACCCGACGCGGTGAACGAATGCACCGAGGAGATGACGCCGCTGCGCGTGAGGAACGTGCCGAACAGGGTGAGCCCGAAGGCCATCCCGATGAGCGCAAGGTTCCATACTTTGAGCATGTCCTTGCGCTCCTGGATCATTATGGAATGGAGGTAGGCGGTCATTACGAGCCAGGGCATGAAAGCCGCGTTTTCGACCGGGTCCCACGCCCAATACCCGCCCCATCCGAGAACCTCGTAGGCCCAGCGTGCGCCAAACAGGTTGCCCAGTGTCAGAAAGAACCAGGAGAAAATCGCCCATCGGCGCGTGCTGCGGATCCAGGAGTCGTCGAGGCGACCGGTAATCAGCGCGGCGGCGCCAAACGCAAACGGGACGCTCGCGCTCACATAGCCGGTATAGAGTGACGGCGGATGGATCGCCATCCAATAGTTTTGCAACAGGGGATTGAGATCCTGCCCCTCGGCCGGAATCGCGGACAGCATGTCGAAGGGGCGCGTCACGAAGTTCAGCATCGCGAGGAAGAAGATCGCGACGCCTGCCAGCACAGCAAGCGCATACGGCGCGATTTCAGGATTGCGGCGGCGATTCTGGAAGGCAACGATTGCGGTGAAGACCGTCAACAGCCAGGTCCACAAGAGCAACGAGCCCTGCTGCCCGCCCCAGAGCGCGGTGACCTTGTAAAACGTGGGCAGCGTAAAGCTGGTGTACGACGAAACGTACTCGAGCGAGAAATCGCTCTGGAGCAGGCTCGTCCACAACGCGCCCATCGCAACCGTGACCATCGCGCATACCGCCCAGACGGCGTGCCGGGCGCTCACGATAAGCGTTGGAATCCCGCGGCGCGCGCCGATCACGTTGGCGACGATCGAGTAGAACGCGATGATCAGGGCGAGCGCGAGCGCAAGTTGACCTATGAGCGGCATCGGCACCTACTTGGGCTGTTTCGGCGCGTACTTCGAGGGGCAACTGGTCAAGACCTGCCGCGCCTCGATAACTCCTGCGGGAGTGAGCAAGCCCTCAACGATAACGTCGCGGCCCGGGGCGAACATATCGGGTTTGGGCTGGCCGCGGCAGATGACTGTGAAATTCGCCCCCGCCGAGACCGCGACGGGCTTGAGGCCAGCGCCGGAGGCATCGGGCGGCGGCTGGCTCATGGCAAACTTGAGGGTCAGGGTCGACGGATCCCAGGCGATGGTGCCCGCGTCGACCCGGCCGGCAACGCGGAGCATCTGGCCCGACAGTTCGGTCTGGCGCGCTTTGACCTCACCGACCGTCAAATAATATTCGGCGGTGTTGCGAACCGCCGTGACGATCAGATAAGCGACGGCCGCCACCATCAGACCCGCACCTATGGCGAAGCGAAGCTTTTTCGGCATCGATAATTCGACCCTTACGCGCGCGTCTCAGGACCGCAGTTGCAGGGCTGGACCATTGTGGCCGACAGCGGGTAGTTGCGGCAAGAACCGATCATTGGAAGTTCAGGAGCCTTGGCCGCGGCAAAAAGGAAACTCAAGAGGCGGCAAAGTGGCCCACCTGCATGGAGCGCAAGCAAGTTGGGAAGGCGCGAGCGTCGATCGCCTCAGCCTTTGCGCTGGACGGCGAATTCCTGCATCAGCCGGGTCGCGCGCTCCTGAGACGAGGACATCCGCTGCGTGCGCAGGAAGAAATCGACCACTTCCTCGTAGCTGGCCTGGCCGGCCGGACTGGCGACCTCGACCAGTTCCTCGATCAGGCTTGGGAATTTCTCCCCGGGGATGTAGTAGTTAGCCCAGCCGAAATTGCAGTAGCGATGAAGGATCTTCGCAATAGTCTTTTCGAGAGATTCGCGCCGATTGCTTCCCCGTTCTTCGTTTTGTCCCAACTGCGCCTCCAGCTAGCGGTGACCCTGAATCGTGGCGGTCAGACTTTTATCGCAAACGGCGGCGCCCGACCGCAAGCCCCGTCACGCTGATTTTTCGAGCTCTTCAGCTTCGGGCTTGGCTTCCTCAGCCCACAGCAACTTACGATAGTCGAACTTCGACCCACCCAGTACGTCGAACTTGATGATCTCGAAGTAGGGCGAGAGATCGAAGTCGCGTGGCGTGATCAGCGTCGGCGAAACCATCCGAAGCAGCCCCGGGAGCGGACGCCCGCTGCCGGAAAATCGCCCGAGAAACCCGGCCACCAGCTTGACCGGTGCGAATCCCGGCGGGAACGGTTCGTAGCGCGGCACCACGGGGTAGCGCACGCGATGAAAGCTTTCCGCGATCAGGCTGGAACAGATCACCTGGGTCGGATTGCCGCTGCCGAAGTGCAATGCCTGGCGACGCCATCGCGCTGGCACGATGCTTACGGGCAGAAAGTAACGGGCCAGGTCGAAAATGTTTTTCAGGTCATACTTGAGGCCGACATGGCTCAGCGCGAAGTCGACGACCTCGCGCTGGTCGGCCGCTGCCAGCCGGTGAGGACGGCAGATCCGGATGTTGAAATTGCGGTACTTGCTAAGCGGCGTGAGCACCACTCCACTCTCCACCAGGGCTTCGACCAGCAGATAGTTGGCGTCGTCGCCGAATTTCTCGACGAGCTCGCGCTTCAGTTCCGGATCGCGCTTGAGCGGCTCGTCACCGACATAGATCGCCGAATGCGACCACGAGCTTTGCGTCAGGTATTTGATACATTCACTGATTCGTTCGTTGCCCTCGACCAGCAGCACGTCGCCTTTGCGCATCCCGCGCTGGAGTTGCTCCATGTCGTTTGGAGCCGCAAGCGTATAGCGGGCAACGGGCTTGGTTAGGAGCGAAAGCGCAAAATCAACCAGTTTGCGCAGGAGGAACGAAAACGGATTCAGCCTGGACAGCTTCGACATCGGAGTATCCCGGTCGCGCCTGATCCTATCAGTTGAATATAAGGTCCGTGCCGCCGCCAAAACAACCGGCCCTTGGACGCGTCCGGTGGTTCACGCGGCCCGACGGGTGGCGGCCTGCGAGCGAATCGGAAAAGTCTGCTGTCAGGAAGGATTAGCCCCTGAAGCTGCCCACGATGCCGTAGAAAGGCACTTGGAGGTTCTCCTGCTGCGGGTCGTCGGTCTTGATCGCGAGCGTTCCGAGCAGCTTGCCATCGGGAGTGTTGGGCCGCAATTGCAGGGTTATCTTATAAACTCTGCCCGCAGTGACAGGTTCGACCGCCGCCGTCACGCTTTGGTTGGTGCTCGACACACCGACCACATTTACCGTGCGGTCGGCTGAATTCGTAAGCCGGATCGTGCGGAGCACACTCGCATGATGGGGCACGATGCCGAACGAAACCTGCGGAGGATTAACCGTCAGATCGCCGACTATTGTGCCGAAGACCGCGACCTCGACCGGAGCCCGGCTGGTCGACACCTTGACGAGATCATTAAAGGGTCCCGGCGGCATCGATTTGAGCAACGTGATCTCGAGGTCCGCGCCGGGCTTGCCGTCGGCCCGCGCGCGCGCTGTGACTTTTATGTCTTTGCTCGAATTGGAAATCGATTCGATCTTGAAGTCGTTGGCGCTGGTCAGGTCGGTGATGGTCACATCGCGCGCCTGCTCGGTTCCGCGCTTTACGTTGCCGAAAGCGACAGGGGAAGGAACAGCCTCGACTTGGACCTTGACGTCGCCCTTGAGCGTCAGGCTTAGCTGCTGGTGCTTGGGGTCATTGGTGAAAACGGTAATCGTGCGGGTCGCGGGCCCCTTGTCAGCGCGCGTATCGAACGTGACCGCGATATCCGATTCCTCGCCGGGCGCCACCGTGCTTTTTGTCGGCTGAGCGGCGGTGCATCCACACGAAGTCTGTACGGCACCGATCACCAGAGGGCCGGTACCGACGTTCTTCACGCGGAAGACATGCTTTACCGGAACCCCGTTGATCGCACTGCCAAAATC
>DASPQS010000135.1:0-2704 GCA_035624865.1 Binataceae bacterium (SeqCode)
CGACGAAATACTGATTCACAGGCTCAAGGTTGAAGCTCGGATGAAGGCGGAGATGTTTATCCGCGGGACCAAGATCAGCGTGCCGCTCGAGTTTGTCAGGGTGCAACCTTATGTGTCGCCGAAGATTGAACTGTCCGATGAGAAGCTCGAAAGAGTCGATGTGCGCGTGCTGCCGGTAATATTCAGGTTCCCGCGACAAAAAGATCTGCCGGTCTATCCGGGTCTGCTGGTCGATGTTTACGTCGCCGAAAAATAGCCGGCCGCGGACTGCCAGCGCAGGTGCCGGCCGATTGAAATGGACTTTCGGCCTGATTTTGCTTTCGTGCAGTCTGGGGGCCTGCGCGGTCGGACCGGATTTCGCGCGCCCTGGGGCGCCATCGACTCAGCGCTACGAACACGGCGAACAGCCGACCGGGACGATCACTGCTGAGGGCGCCGCCCAGCATTTCGAGCCCGGTGCGCAGATTGCGGCGGACTGGTGGCGATTGTTCAACTGCCCAAAGCTTAACAACGTGATCCTGAGAGCGATCGCGGACAATCCCACGCTGCAGGCCGCACAAGCGGCGCTGCGGGAGAGCGAAGATAACCTGCGCGCGGGCTACGGCGTTTTCTACCCGCAACTGAGCGCCGGATTCCAGCCCACGCGCCAGCAATTTTCGGCGATGCGTTTCGGCGCGACCACTTCCCCCAGTGTCTTCAGTCTCTATACGCTGCAGACGACGGTGGGCTACGTGCTCGACGTATGGGGCGGGGAACGCCGCATGGTCGAGGGGCTGGGCGCCCAGGCCGAGATGCAATACTACAACGCCGAAGGGACGTACCTGGCGTTATCGGGCAACGTCGTCAACGCGATCGTGGCGGAGGCGGCCTATCAGGCCGAGATCGAGGCGACCGAACAAATCATCGGATTCGTGCGGGAACAGGTGGGTATCACCGCCGCGCAGGCGCAGGCCGGCATCGTTCCATACTCGAACCTGCTGAGTATCCAGACACAGCTCGCGGCCGACGAAGCGCTGCTGCCGCCGCTTCGGCAACAACTGGTCCACACGCGCGATCTGCTGGCGACGCTGGCGGGACGGGCGCCAGGAGAAGACTGGTCGCCGCCGGAAGTAACGATTGCGGAGCTGACGCTTCCGACCAATCTGCCGCTGAGCCTGCCCTCCGACCTGGTTCGGCAACGGCCGGATATCCTGGCAGCCGAAGCTCAACTTCATAGTGCGAGCGCGCAGATCGGAGTCGCAACCGCCGCGATGTTCCCGAGTTTCACGCTCAACGCGAACTACGGCCTGAACAACACGTCACTACCAGGCCTGTTTGGGAGCAATTCCGAGTTCTGGACCCTGGGAGCGAACATTGCCACGCCTGTTATCCAGGGACCGACGCTCTGGTATCAGCGAAAGGCCGCGATCGACGCGTACGAGCAGGCTTTGGCGAATTACCGTCAGATCGTTCTGGCGGCGCTCGCCCAGGTCGCGGATACGCTGGAAGCGCTGCAGCATGACGCGGAGACTCTGAGAGCGCAATCGCAGGCGCTCGAGAGTTCGGGCCAGGGGCTGCACCTGATAGAGATGAACTATCGAGCCGGTACGGTTAACTATCTGCAGGTTTTAATCGCGGATTACCAATACCAGCAGGCCCGGCTGGGCTATATCCAGGCGCTGGGACAACGGCTTCAGGATACGGCGGCGCTTTTCGTGGCTCTCGGGGACGGTTGGTGGAACGTGCAAGGGGCCGGTGTTGCGCCGGTGATATCGCCGCAAAACGCCGCGCACCTTTCAGGCCCTTTGCCATAGGCAATTCAGGGCTACGATGCGGCGCGACGCACGAGCTCCCAGCGCAATCGAGGGTTCGACCATGCGAAACCCTCACGCGCGCCCACAACCGCTCCCGCCCCCCGCGCTGTCCGGTCAGCCCTCCGGGGCGATCATCTTTTCGGGGCGGACCAGGCGGTCGAAGTCCTCGCCCTTGAGGAAGCCCAGCTCGATGCAGGCGTGGCGCAGGGTGAGGCCCCTTTCGTGGGCGAGCTTGGCCACCTTCGCGGCGTTGTCGTAGCCGATATGCGGGCTCAGCGCCGTCACCAGCATCAGCGAACTTTCGACGTAATGCTTGATCTTCTCCCGGTTGGGCTGGATTCCGTCGACGCAATACTTGGTGAACAGCCCGCAGGCGTCCGAGAGCAGGGTTATCGAATGCAGCAGGTTGTGGATGATGACCGGCTTGAAGACGTTAAGCTCGAAATTTCCCTGCGAACCCGCAAATGCGATGGCCGCGTCGTTGCCCATCACCTGCACACACACCATCGTCATCGCCTCGGATTGCGTCGGATTCACCTTGCCCGGCATGATCGACGAACCCGGCTCGTTCTCGGGCAGAATGAGCTCCGCCAGTCCGCAACGCGGCCCCGATCCCATCCAGCGGATATCGTTGGCGATTTTCATCAGCGAGCACGCAAGCGTCTTGAGCGCGCCCGACGCCATCACCAGGGCGTCGTGCGCGGCCAAGGCCGCGAACTTGTTCGGCGCCGAGGTAAACTTGAGGCCGGTCAGCTGTGCGATCCGCGTCGCGCAGCGGTCGGCGAACTCCGGATGTGTGTTCAGCCCGGTTCCCACCGCCGTTCCGCCGATCGCGAGCTGGAGCACGTCGGGCAACGTCGCGTTGATCCGCGCGAGGCTTTGGTCGAGCTGCGCGATATAGCCCGAGAATT
>DASPQS010000136.1:0-7504 GCA_035624865.1 Binataceae bacterium (SeqCode)
CGGGCTGGGTCTGCACCAGGTAGGTGTGCGGGCCAAAGACGAGAGAGGAAACGGCGCCGGAGCGCGCGGGCTGGGAAGGCCGCGCCGTCGCGCCGGCCGCTGAGGCGGGAAGTGGCCGGCGTGCTCTGTGTACGCGATCCATCTGGGATGTCGCGGTCGTGAGCTCGCTGAGGTCCGTGCCTGCGATGCCGCAACGCTGCATCGCAGGCACGGACCGATCGAGGTGCGGTTGCGCAGGAGCGCGCGGCACCTACTTCGTGCGCGAGGCGTACTCCCTGGTCTCGGTGTTGATCGTGATTACGTCGCCCTCGTTGACGAAGTGCGGAACCTGGATCACCAACCCCGTTTCAGTTTTCGCGGGCTTGAGAGTGTTCGTCACCGCGGCGGTCCTGATACCCGGTTCGGTCTCGACCACCTTGAGCGCTACGGTCTTCGGCAGGGTTACGTTGAGCGGTGTGCTCTCGTAGAACTCGACCTCGACCTGGAGGTTCGGAGTAAGGAAGCCCTCGACATCCTCGACCAATTCCTCCGGCAGCGTGATCTGGTCGTATGTCTCGGTGTTCATGAAGTGGAAGTCGCTGCCTTCCTTATAGAGGAATTCCATCTGGACCTGATCGAGAATCACGCGTTCGACCCGATCTTCAGAACGGAACCGGTTTTCGGTTTGCGTCCCAGTCTGGATATTGCGCAGCTTGGTCTGCACCATCCCGCGCCAATTTCCCGGCGTGATATGACTGATCGTCATCACGCGCCAGAGTCCGTTGTTGTACTCCAGCACCATCCCGGGCCGAAGCTGTGTCGCCTGAATCAGCATCTGATGTTCACTCGTGATAGGTTAAGTGGTTCCATTTAAAGGTAACCATTGGCGAGGGTGCAAGCCACCCGTCGCGCCTCAAGACCGCCACCCAGGGCTACCACAAAGGACGCGACGATGGCGGCGGCGCCGGGCGTGCACCGTACGGGTTGGCGTATGGATACGTAGAATAAGGACTCGTAGGCGGCATCCCATAATAGGGATTCGCAGACATCCCGTAGGGATTCATCGGCATCCCGTACGGACTCATCCCGTACGGATTCGCCCCGGCGTAAGGATTCGAGCCAAACGGGCTTACGCCCCCGGCCATCACCGGCTGTTCTGCATAGCCGCCGCTGTTGTCAAACGCGCGGACTGTCGCCGGCCCAAGGTTAGGGTTGAATTGGACGGTGAAGGTCGTGTTCCGATAAGTCCCGGGCGTGAGCGCCCCCAGTATTCCTCCCAGAAGGCCGCCCACGCTGATGTTCTGCGTCAGCATCCCGTTCTGGTAGAGTCCTGCCGACGAGAGATTGCGGCCCGAAATCACTCCGGTCACGACGTACATATTGCTCGCGAAGGGCCGCACTCCCGTGATTTGTATCGCCAGTCCCTGCGGCGCCATTGGCTCTCCCGGCGACATTGCCACTCCAGTGCCGCTGGAAAGGTCGAGCGAGCTCTCGATGAATTGATCGCCCACCCCGTAGGCACGAATCGTCGCGGCAGCGCCGTTCATCGCAAACCGCTGATCGAAACTGGTGAAACCGCCGCCGTCTTCGATCGGTATCTTTTTGATCAGGCGGCCGTCGACGTAAATTCCCGCGTGGGTAACGCCGCCGCCGCTGATCTGACCGACGACGTCATAGGTCGGCGGCATGCTTTCCAACTGGGTCAGACCCAGCACATTTATCTGCACGCCAACCAGACGTCCGCCGAGAGTATGGCGCTTCGAGGGTGACCGCACAGGCGGCCCGTGAGTCGGGATCTCTTTCGTGTTGGCTCCTTCGCCCCCGCTCCCGCCCGGCGCCGCTGCGCCGTCCTCACCTGAATGGCGGAACACTTCGACTCCGGCTTCATCGGAGGGACCAGCGGAAGCCAGCGGACCCGGCGGAGCCATCCCGCCTGAAGCCGAGGGCGGCAAGCTCCCAGGGGCGCCGGCCGTCAGATCGAGCACCGGCGCTTCGGCAAAATGCCCGTTGGCATCGGTCACGCGAACCAGCGTGTCGGGAGATGGGTTTCCCAGGCCCAGGTCGAAACTGACTCGCTGATCGCCGGGAACGTC
The DNA here is from genome assembly GCA_035624865.1 of Binataceae bacterium (SeqCode). GTDB lineage: Bacteria > Desulfobacterota > Binatia > Binatales > Binataceae > JASHZA01. The sequence continues at coordinate 2,073 of DASPQS010000136.1, forward strand.
ATTCACCTTGAAACTTCTGAGTAACCGCCCATTTTCGTACAGGCCGCTGCTCTTGAGTGCGTAGCCTTCGAAATAGCCTTTGATGCGAACGACACCCGAGCCTTCCCTGGTTCTGGATTCGATGACCACCTTCGGCGCTGCTTTGTCGGTACTGGGGAAGGACCCGGCAGAGGCTGCGGGTGGGGGTGCCGCAGCAGCAGGAGGCGACACCGCGGCGGACGCTGGCGGGGCTGCCGGAATCCCGCCGCTGGCGACCGGCTTCGCCCCCGCGGGCTGGATTTGCCGGGCGATTTCGTCCAGCTGCTGTTTGAGTCCGTTCCATTGCGCGGCGTCCAATGCACCCGGATGGGCGCCGATTGCCGCGTCGGTGTTGGCGCGATCCGACTGCAAGGTGCCGATCGCGTCGTTTGCCGCTGCGCTGTCGCCTTTGGCGAGAGCGCTGCTCAACGTCTGTGCGTCGCCGGCAAAGGTCGCCATTTGAGGCAGCAGCGGATTTGTACTGCCGCCGCTGCTCTGCTTGTTGAGCGAATCTAGTAGCGCGAACGCATGGTCACTCAACTGGGCCGCCATCGCCTTGGGGTCGCCGGCATAGGCAGACCCGGCAATCAGAGAGATTCCAAGCGAGAGGGCGAAGAATAAGATCGGGGACCGCAAGCGCTTTGTTCGAGCGACGCAGAAGGACGAGCGCGGTTCGCGATTGGGATATACGGGCATCTAGGGGATTCTTAGCTCGTCTGCTGCTTGTAGCGTTCCATCGTGCGCCTGATACCGGAGTGGAGCTTCAGGAACAGCTCACCTTCGTTGTAAATCACGAGCGCGAGGGTGACCGCGATTCCGACGATAAGTCCCAGCAGAAATCCACCCATGCGATGCCGCCTCCTTGCGAATTTATTATACGTCAAGCCCGGTCTCGCGGAGAACCGGATTCTGTGTCCCGCCGAAGGCCTGAATCCAGGCAGGAATGGCCGCATCGACGCATCCGTAGATAGCGACGGTGGGGTGGTTGTGGCAAGAATTACGAATCTGTTACATTAGATTTTTGCGATAAACTGGAAGAACCCACTCACTCATCCCGGCATAGTTGTGGATTTGCTAAACGAGGGCTCCCGGACCGCGCCCGAATCGAATCCGGCGGACAGCATCGGCCGTGAATACGCGACCATCAAGTCGGCTGCGGCGATGTGCCTTCTCGACCACCGCCTGATCGTCCGGGTGACGGGGGACGATCGAGTCTCGTTCCTGCACGGGATGTGCAGTGCCGATATCAAGGGACTCCGACCGGGGGCGCTGACACCCGGATTATTCCTCACCGAACACGCGCACGTAATCGCGGACTTCTTGGCCTATGAAACCGGTGACGGGGCGTTTCTCATCGAGATTGACCGCGCCGCATGGCCGCGCACGCGCGCCCATCTCGAGAAGTTCCTGGTCGCCGACGACGTCGAAATCGAGGAAGCTCACGGGCTCGCCCTGCTCGACATCGAAGGACCGCGAAGCTTCGAAATGTTGAAGACGGTCTGCGGCGGCATGGCCGAGATGCCTGCACCGTTGCGTCATATAGCCATCGACGATCTCCGAATCGCGAACCTGCCACGCAACGGCGGTCCCGCGTCCACGGTGATCGCACAACGGCCGCGGCTAACATCCTTGATGGAGGACTTGCAGGCGCGAGGCGTCGGCGACGTCAGCGCGCAGACCCTCGATATCATCCGAATCGAACATGGAATCGCCCGCGTCGGAGTGGATACCACCGAAAAAACCATCGCGCTCGAGGCCCGTCTCGAACCGGCTATTTCCTTCAACAAGGGATGCTATGTCGGTCAGGAAACGGTTGAGCGGGCTACCGCACGCGGCAACCTGAAGAAGCGGATGTGGGGGCTGCGCATCGGCGGGCAACGCATTCCGCAAGTGGGCGCCGCGATTTTGTTAGATCGACACGAGGTCGGCCATCTGAGCAGTGTCGCGGCTTCGCCCGCCCTCGGAACCATCGGACTCGCTATCGTCCATCACAGCGCCTGGTCGGACGGCGCCCGCGTGGTTATCGTGGATGGCACAGGCGAGACTCCGGCGACGATCAGCGATCTGCCTTTGCGATGAATGTGTTACGGCTCTTCAAGTAATCCTTGATAAATGTTACGTAAGAAGGCTGATTTTATCTTGATTGCCGAGGGTTCAGGAGGACTCCGGGATGGCTAACGTACTAGGCAAGCGCTATATGTGTGACAAGTGCGGCACCGAGGTGCTTTGCAACAAAGCAGGCACCGGCGCGCTCGAATGCTGCGACGGTGAGATGAAGGTCAAGGAGGCCAAGCCGCTTCCGTCGTCAGACTGAGCGCCGCAAACTGAGCGCAGATTGATTGCCGCCGATCGCCCGCGGAAAGCAATTCGCCGGGAGATCGAAGCGCGGGGAGGTGGCCGGTGCATGGGCGGGGGCATGAGGATGACCGTCGATAAGGCCGACCTGGTTCTGCACGACGGTTGTATCCTTGGACATCCGGAAAGCGACTCGGTCGCGATCTCCGGCGGTCTCGTTGTCGCTCACGGACATTACCGCGATCTCAAGCCGCTGGTCGGTCCGCGCACACACCTGATCCCGCTCACGGGCCGCACCGTCACCCCCGGTTTTATCGATTGCCATCTCCACTTCATGGAAGGCGCCTCGGTTGCCGCGGGACTTTCCGTTCTGCGCTGCCGGACGATCGAGGAGTTGCTGGCCGATTTGCGGGTGGGAACGGGTAAAAGCCCGCCCGGCAATTGGCTGCGCGCCTTTGGATGCGACGAGGCATTGCTCCGGGACCGGCGCGGTCCCACGCGCGAGGAGCTGGACCTGGCGGTGCCGAAGAATCCGCTCCGGCTGCGCCATCAGACACTCCACGGCTCATGGCTTAACTCGCGCGCAATCGGCCTGCTCGGCCTGGAACGGGACGATTTCGCGCCGCAGGCCGGGGCCTTCATCGCGCGCGACGCGACAGGTCGGCTGACCGGCTTCGTCGCCGGGATGGAAGAATGGATCAGCAACCGCCTGCCGCGGGTGACGCCGGCGGAACTCGAGGCACGCGCGCGCTTCTTCAGCCGTGAGCTGGCCAGCGCCGGAATCACCGCGTTCACCGACGCCACCGCCCGCAACGGACTCGACGAAATTTCCAACCTCGCGCGGCTCGTGGCCGGCGGCTCCATCTGTCAGCGTACGTCCGTAATGGTCGGTGCGACGAACCTGAACTCGCTGCCCGCTCTTGGTCAGATTGCCGCCTCGCGTGGAATCGGAATCCCCGCGGTCAAGTTCCTCGACGCGGTCCAGTGGGAGATACCGCACCTGGTGCGTACAGTCGCCGACGCGATGACCGCCGGGATGGACTGCGCGTTTCATGCTACGGAGGTCGAGGAACTCGAGACGGCCCTGCACGCCATCGAGTCGGCGCGCGACCGGGTCCCTCAAAAAGCTCTCGAGCGCGTCGTCGCGCGCGTCGAGCACGGGGGGCTGATTCCACCCGATTACCCCGAGCGCATCGCGGCGCTGGGCGTCTGGGTCGTCACCAACCCGGGCTTCGTCTATTATCGCGGAGCGAAATACGCGGGCGAGCCGGGACTGATTCCCTTCCTCTATCGTGCAAAGAGCCTCGCCGCCGCCGGCGTCAGCCTGGCGGGCGGGACCGACGCCCCAGTAACTCCGGCGCGCCCGCTGGCAGCGATTGCGGCCGCGATGGCCCGTGTGTCGGTCGAAGGTTACGAACTTGCCCAGGCGGAAATCCTTGCGCCCGCGGAGAGTCTCGCGCTCTTCACTTCCGCCGCTGCCCGGCTTTCGCGGCTGGCGGCCGGGGAAATAAGCGTAGGATGCCTCGCCGACCTGATCGTACTCCCGGCCGATCCGTTGAAGCTCGGCCCGGCCGAATTGCTCAATCTGCCCGTGGATCTGACGATTATCGGCGGTCGAGTGGTGTACGAGCGCGGCCGCCCGCTCGCCGCGCAGAGTCCCACGGCGAGTTTGTTTTCCGCCTGAACCGCACTAGATTCTTTTTATAAGGTCCCTCAATTCATGGCACAGGAATCCCCTTTGCCGCGACGCGAAACCGCCGGGGCGTTCACAACGGTAATTTACGAGAAGCGCGACGGCGTCGCCTGGGTCACGCTCAACCGCCCGGATAAATTCAACGCCTACAACGTGGCGATGCGCGACGACATGTTCCAGGTCCTGAGCGCGATCCATGAAGACCCTGACGTGCGCGCGATGGTGCTGGCTGGCGCCGGCCCCGCCTTTTCGACCGGCGGCGACGTCAGCGAATTCGGCCAGGCCCCGTCGCCATCCGCCGCCCGCTGGATCCGTTTCCGGCGCGACGTCTGGGGCAGGTTGAAGAGCCTCTCGATTCCGACCGTCGCCGCCTGCCACGGGTTCACCGTCGGCGGCGGGATGGAGATGGCGCTGCTGTGCGATGTAGCCATCGCCGCCGACGACTCGCGCTTCTGCCTGCCGGAGACGGGGCTGGGGATGATTCCCGGTGTTGCGGGGACCCAGACCGCACCGCGCCGCCTGAAATTGGCCTGGGCGCTCGACCTTTCGATCACCGGCCGTTGGATTGACGCCCATCAGGCATTATTTGTAGGTTTGGTCGCCAAAGTGGTGCCGCTTAAGGCGCTTGACCGCACCGCCCATGCCTGCGCGCTCGCGCTCGGCCGTCTGCCGCGCGAGCACGTCGCCGCAGCGAAAATCGCGGTATGGGAGGGGTTGAACAGTTCCCTGGCGCAGGGATTGGAACTGGAACAGCGCCTGGCGCAGCGGCTCGATCAGTTTTCTTTCGGCGGGCGCAAAAATGCACACCAGCCGAGGCGCTAGTTTGCGCAGGAGGTACGCGAGGCAGTGAATACCGTCAACTTCATTTCGATTCCGGGCTCAATCGTCCCTGATCAGGAGATCCTGGTCTTCGGCTCGGAACGTCTGACTTACCAGGCGCTCAATGATCTGGTAGCCCGTCTTGCCGGCACCTTCAAAGGGCTCGGATTGAATCAGCGCGACGTCGTCGCCATCCTCGATACCAATTCCCATCTCTATGTCGCCGCCTACTATGCCGCCGCCAAAGCCGGCTTCACCTTCCTGCCCCTGAACTACCGGGCCAAGGAGCCCGAACTCGAATACATGATCAACACCGCCGCCGCGAGGGTCCTGCTCGTCGGCGATCGCTATATCGAACTCGCCGGCCGGATCCAGCCGCGTCTCAAGGACACCCGCCTGCTCGCGCTAGGCACCGCCGACAGTCAATTTCCGCGGCTGACCGATCTCATCACCAAAGCCGAACCCGACGAGAACGAGGCGGAAGTCGAAGACGAGGACGTGTCGGTCCTGATGTACACCAGCGGCACCACCTCTCTGCCCAAGGGCGTGATGCTGAGTTTCCGCGACTTCACCGCCTACGTCACCGCCAACGTCGAGATGGCCGACG
>DASPQS010000137.1:0-5913 GCA_035624865.1 Binataceae bacterium (SeqCode)
GCCGGTCTGCGCCGCGACGAAGAGCAGCGCTCCCTCCGTCATCAGCGTAAAGGTTACAATCGGGATTCCGAGGTTCAGCCCCGCCAGCGACCAGTGTCCCGCCATCTTCTCGAAGAGCACGGCGTTGAGCGTCTTGCCCGCCATCGGTTCGACGTTGAACAGCATGTAGGCGAACAGGATCCCGCCGGCCACGAACGCCAGCGACACCGCCATGTAGATCATCGTGCGCTTGCCGGTCACCGTGCGCGGCTCGCGCAGGATCGGCAGGCCGTTGCTCACCGCTTCGATCCCGGTGTAGGTGCCGCCGCCAAGGCTGTAGGCGCGCAAAAAGATGATCGCCAGCGCCGCGATACCCAGCTCGTTGATACCGTGATGCGCCTCCCGGACTGCGCCGCTTACCGCCGCCGGCAGTTGCGGCGCCCGCTCGATCAGCGCGTACGTGATTAGCCACACGTGCGTCAGCACGAACGCGACGAAAATCGGCAGCAGCGTCAGCACCGATTCCTTGACCCCGCGCAGGTTCATCCCCACCAGCAGGATCACCACCAGGATGCACACCCAGAACTTCAGATACAGCAATGAAATCGGCAGGAAGCTGAATATCGCGTCGGCGCCGCTCGCGATCGAAATCGAGATCGTCAGCACGTAATCAACCACCAACGCGCTGCCCGAGATCACGCCCGGCATCCGCCCGAGCAGCTTGGTCGCGACCAGATAACCGCCGCCGCCCGCCGGAAACTCATCTATCGTTTGCGAGTAGGACGCCGAGATTATGAATACCGTCAGCGCCATCAGCAGCGCGAGAAAAACCGCGAGGTACTGATGGCGTCCCAGCGCCAGGAACGCCTCTTCCGGCCCGTAGCACGAGGAACTGAGCCCGTCCGACCCCAGACCAACCCAGGCCAGGAACGCGATCAGCGAGAGACGGTGAAAAATGTGCGGATCTTTGACGTTGCGAGTCGGCCCAATCAGAATCTGGGTCAGCGTTCGTCTATTTTCACTTGAAGCTGCTTCGCCCTCGGATACCATAGCGGAGTTAAATCAATCCCCCTCAATCGGAATCAGGAATTCTCGGTCGCGGCTCGGACCCCGCAGCCTCTGCCGCTCGCTCCAGCCAAATTTCACACGGTATACGCCGCACGTTCCAGCCCAAGGCTGTAGCGCGCAGCATCGATTAGATTCTGCATCAGCGCAAGTACCGTCGTCGGACCGGTCCCGCCGGGGTTCGGCGTCACCCATCCCGCCACCTTCGTTACTGCGTCGAAATCCACGTCCCCCGCGAAGCGGCCCGGCGCTACCCGCCGAAACCCCACATCGATCACGCAGGCGCCCGCTTTGACCATCTCGGCCATGATCAGAAACGGCCGGTCGCCCGGATCCGCTCCCGCGCATGACACCACGATATCGGCCTCGCGGCAAATCGCCGCAAGATCGCGCGTATGGCGATGGCACCAGGTCACCGTCGCGTTCCGCATCCGCCCGCCCAGCAGGATCGCCATCGGCTTGCCCGCGATATCGCTGCGGCCGATCACTGCTGCGCGCATCCCGTCGACCGGAACCTTGTAGTAGTCGATCAAGGTAAGCACACCGCGAGGTGTGCACGGAATGAAGCGGCCCCATTGACCGCGGTAGAGCGACGTCACATTCGCCGCTCCAACCGCATCCACATCCTTCTCCGGTGCGATCGCGTCGAACAGCCGGTACGTGTCGATTCCGGCCGGCACCGGCAATTGCAGCAGGATCCCCGTGATAGTCGAGTCCGCGTTGAGCCGCGCGATCACCTCGAGCAGGCGTTCGGTGCTCGCCTCCTCAGCCGTCATCGTGATCAAATCGCTTCTGAAACCCAGCTCTTCCGCAAAGCGCCGCTTGTTGCGGACGTACTGCCGCGACGCCGGATCGCCGCCCACCAGGATCGCGGCCAGCGCCGGCGCGCACTTGTACCGCGTGGCCAATTCTTCGGCGTGCCGGCGCAATTCCGGCAGCAGAGATGCGCTCACCCCCCGGCCGTCCATGATTACCGCTGCCATGGCCGTCTAGGTTGTCAACACGATTTCCTGGTGCTCGTTCGGGAGTTTCGGTCGGATTGTCTGGCCAGCGTTCGTGGTCGTTCTGAAGCTCTGATAAAGTTAGACGGGCGCATGAAATCGGTCAAGCACACTCCACTCCACGCGCTCCATCGCCGCCTGGGCGCCCGGATGACCGAATTCGGCGGCTTCGAGATGCCGCTCAATTACAGCGGAATCATCGAGGAACATCTCGCGGTTCGCTCCGCCGCCGGCATCTTCGACCTGGGCCATATGGGCGAGTTCGAACTCCGCGGCCCGGGCGCACTGGGCCTGCTCGAACAAGCGCTTACCAACTCGGCCGCCCGCCTCGCCGATGGTCAGGCGCAATACACCATCATGTGCGGGCCCGACGGCGGCACCATCGACGACTTGATCGTCTACCGCCTCGCCTCCGACCGTTACATGCTCTGCGTCAACGCGTCGAATATCGCGGTCGACCGCGAATGGATCCTCGCGATGCCGCGCGAAGGGGTTGAATTCAGCGACATCAGCGACGAGACCGCGCTCATCGCAATCCAGGGACCAAACGCCGAAACGATCCTGTCATCGCTGACGGCCGCCGGGCTCGCTTCGCTCCCCCGCTTTCGCACCGTCTCGAGTGACGTCGCCGGCGCCCGATGCCTGATCGCGCGCACCGGCTACACCGGCGAGGACGGCTTCGAGCTGTTCACCGCCGCGGCCAGCGCGGGGCGGCTCTTCGAGGCCCTGCTCGACGCGGGCGCCGCTTACGGGCTCAAACCCTGCGGCCTCGGCGCGCGCGACACGCTCCGGATGGAAGCCGCGTTGCCGCTCTACGGACATGAACTCGATCGCGCAACTTCGCCCATCCAGGCCGGCCTGCTGCCATTCGTAAAGTTCGATCGCGGCTTCATGGGCGAAGCGGCTCTCAGGACACAACGCGATAGCGACGTAGGAAAGCGGCTGGCCGGCCTTCGCACCGACGACGGCAAGAGCATCGCGCGCCAGGGCTACAAACTCTACCGCGCCGGAAAAGAGATCGGCGTCGTCACCAGCGGCACCTTCGCGCCGAGCTTCAACCGCCCTCTCGCGATTGCCTACCTCGAGGTGAGTGGCGGCCATCCGGCCACAAATATCGGCGACGCGATCGAGGTCGAGATTCGCAACCGCCGCGTCCCCGCCGCCATCGTCCCTTTGCCCTTCTATCGCCGTCAAAAGCCGTCGGCCTCATCGAGTCACAATGGGTAATTCGCATATTCTGTGCGCCCTACCTGGGATCGCTGACACGCTCGCCCGATAATCGCACTGGAGTTGGGGATGAGATTCATACCGCATACCGAAGCCGAGATAGCCGCGATGCTCGAGACGGTCGGCGTCGCGCGCCTCGACGATCTGATCGCGCACATACCCGAAAAGTTGCGCGCCGGCGCAAAGATCGCCCTCGAACCTGGGCGCGGCGAAGCCGAAGTGGCGGCCGAACTCGCGGCCCTGGCCTCGAAGAGCCGCAGCGCAAACGGTTTCGTCAGCTTCCTCGGCGCCGGCTTCTACCGCCATTACGTTCCCGCCGCCGTCCGCGCAATCACCGCCCGCGCCGAATTCGCCACCAGCTACACCCCCTACCAGCCCGAGGCCAGCCAGGGCACCACCCAGGCCATCTTCGAGTTCCAGACCCTGATCACTCAACTGACCGGCCTCGAGGTCGCCAACGCCAGCATGTACGACGGCGCCTCCGCCGCCGCCGAGGCCGTCCTGATGGCCCGGCGCATACTCCCGCAACGGTCGATCGTCGCGCTTTCGAGATCGCTTTGGCCCGATTACCGGGCGACGATCCGGACGTATTTGAGCGCCCAGAAAACGCTCGAACTGGTCGAGGTGCCGTTCGATCCGGCCGCCGGCACCACCGACCTCGTCGCGCTCGAAGCCCTCGCCGGCGACCGTCTGCTTTGCACGCTGACCGGCTACCCCAACGGCTTCGGCGCGATCGAGCCGCTCGCGCGAATCGCCGGGATTGCCCATCGGGCCGGCGCACTCGCTATCTCGGTGACGGCTGAAGGTCTCGCCCTCGGCCTGCTCAAGGCGCCGGGCGCAGCCGGGGCGGATATCGCGGTCGGCGAAGGGCAGAGCTTCGGCATCGCCCCTCAGTTCGGCGGACCCGGCGTGGGTTTCATGGCGGCGCGAATCGCGCACGTGCGGCAGATGCCCGGGCGGCTGGTCGGGCAAACCCGCGATGCCGCCGGGCGGCGCGCCTTTTGCCTCACGCTGGCGACGCGCGAGCAGCACATCCGGCGCGAGCGCGCGACTTCGAACATCTGCACCAATCACTCACTCAACGCGCTCGCGGCGACCGCCTATCTCTCTCTCATGGGAAAGCGCGGACTGCGCGAACTGGCCGCGCGCAATGTCGAACTCGCGCACCAGGCCGCGGACACGCTTGCGGCCGCGGGAATCCGCCAGCGATTTAGCGCGCCGTTCTTCAACGAATTTGTCGTCGCGCTACCCGATGCCCAATCTGCGCTCGCGAAGGCGGAAGAACGCGGAGTGCTCGCGGGAGTGCCGCTCGCGCGCGACTATCCCGAGCTTGGCGATGGGCTTTTGATCTCCGTGACTGAGACGAACGCGCAAGCGGATTTCGAGCGCCTGCGCGACGCGCTGGCAGGGAGCCGCTGATGGCTGGTCAAAAAAAAGCGAGAGCCGCAAACAACGCAGAACCGGTGCGCGCGGTCACCGGCCCGGCATCCTCGGAGAAGATGCCGCCGAAAATCGTGCCGCTGATTTTCGAAGAGTCATCCCCCGGGCGGCGCGGCACCGATCTTGCCGGCGCCGATTCCAGCGAACGGCGCGCGCGCGAAATCCTCGGCGACGATCTCTGCCGTTCCGATATCGAGGGTTTCCCCGAGCTCAGCGAGCCGCAGGTGATGCGCCATTTTCTGCGCCTCTCGCAGTTGAACTTCGGCCAGGCGCTGCACTTCTATCCGCTCGGTTCCTGCACCATGAAGTACAACCCGGTGGTGAACGACGAGCTGGCAAGCCTGCCCGGTTTCGCCGCGATCCATCCGCTGACGCCCGCTCATCTTGCGCAGGGCGCGCTCGAAGTGATGGTCCGGATGGAACGCGCGCTCGCCGAAATCACCGGGATGGACGCCGTGTCGCTCCATCCCGCGGCAGGCGCGCAGGGAGAATTGGCGGGCCTGCTGATCGTGCGCGCATGGGAGCGCACGCGCGGCGGCGTGCGGCGCAAGGTGATCATTCCCGACACCGCGCACGGCACCAATCCGGCCAGTTGCTCGCTGGCTGGCTTCGAGGTGGTGGTCGCGCGTTCGAGCAAGCGCGGCTATCTCGAGGCGCAGGAAATTCGCCGGCTGCTCGAGGGCAACGACGTCGCGGCGCTGATGGTGACGAATCCCAACACGATGGGAATTTTCGAGCCGGAGATGCCGGAAATCGCCGCGCTCCTTCATGACAACGGAGCGCTGCTCTATATGGACGGCGCCAATATGAACGCGCTGCTCGGCGTCGCCAAGCCGGGCGATCTCGGCGCGGATATCGTGCATCTGAATCTGCACAAAACCTTCTCGACCCCGCACGGGGGCGGCGGTCCCGGCTCCGGCCCGATCGCCGTCAAGCGGCATCTCGAACCTTTCCTGCCGGCGCCGAGAATCGTCGAGCGCGCGGGCCGATGGGACTTCGATTACGCGCGGCCGGATTCGATCGGCCGCCTGCGCGCGTTCCACGCCAACTTCGCGATGGTCGTCCGCGCATACGCGTATATCCTCGCGCTCGGATGCGACGGCCTCGAGCAGGCGAGCCGTATCGCGATTCTCAATGCGAACTACGTGCGCAAGCGTCTCGAGGCGCGCTACCCGACCGCGTCGCACGAGCCCACGATGCA
>DASPQS010000138.1:0-3422 GCA_035624865.1 Binataceae bacterium (SeqCode)
GTAGATAGCTTCATTAGATTCCTCGCAGTTTGGGGAAATCCGCCGGCCCGTGCTCCTGGCATTTAATCTTAACGCAGCTCGCGGACTCGCCTGCTCGCTCCGCGCCGCAAGCGCGCTCCGCTAGCCTCAAAGCTTTACGCCGAAAAATCAGCGATCACAAAGGCTAAGGCGCGCGGCATCGGGAATTTTCGGCGGGATTTGAGTAGGTGATTTAGCCGGTGGCGCGGCGCGGGGCATTTTCGGGGCGAGCCGAGGAGCGCGGGGCGAAGGCCGCAGCGGCGTTCTCGAGGAAGCGGCGGCCGGCATTTTCGTTGACCAGGATCGACGCGATCTTCGCCAGCGCGCGGAGGTCGCGCACTCCGACCTCGACCTCGGGGACGACCGCGAGCCGGACGCGCGGCGGCAATTCGCGGGCGAAGCGTGCGGCGCGTTCGACGGTGGCCTGCTGATTCGCACGATACGCTTCGAGATAGCTGGTCAGCGCCTCCATCCGCTGGTCGTGCGGATTTTCCCGCATCAGCACCGTGCGTAGCGCGCCGACCTCCGCGAGATGAGCCGGCACCTTGCGCGGCGCGGCGAGGAAGGCGTCGAAGGTGGGTTCGTCGAGGGTACGATTGAGCACGATTGCGCGCAGCTTCAGCCCAACCTCCTGCATCTGATTTATCACCGCGCGCGCGGCGTTGAGCCGGTCCTCCTCGGGGGTGGTGACCAGCACGAAATGGAGGTTGGGCGAACGCAGCAGCGTCTCGGTTTTGCGAAAGCGCCTGCTCACCGCGCTCGTGGCGTCGGCGGCCGCTTCAAAAAATTCCGAAACAGACTTGAGCGTTTGCACTCCGGCGTAGCTCTCTAATTGGCTGATGACGAAGCGGACGGCGCGGCCGGCGAGTCCGAGCACGCTACTGCTCGCGGACGCGTACGGCAGAAAGAGCCATCGCGCGGCCGGCGAGTCGAGCAGCCGCACCAGATGGGCGGGGGCCTGAAAGAATTCGAATGCGTGCGCAGCCGGCGGCGTATCCACCACCTCGAGGTCGAAGCGCCCGCCGCTGTGGAGGTCGTATAGCTGTTCGAGCACGGCGTAGGCCTCGGCGCCGGCGAACTGCTCGGTGAGACTGCGATAAAACGAGTTGTCGAGAATATTGCGGCGCGACGCCGGATTGCGCACGAAGCGCTCGACCAAGCTATCCCAGGTGCGTTTGACGTCGAGCATCATCGCGGAGAGCCGCAATGACGGGTCGAGTCCGGCGGCGCGCAGGCGGCGCCCTTCGAGCCGGACAGGGCGGAACGACAGGCGCTCGATTCCCAAGGCGTCGCGCAGGCGGTGAGCCGGGTCGACGGTGATCACGATGGTGTCGAGCCGGGCGATCGCGGCGGCTATTCCGAGCGCGGCCGCGATGGTGGTTTTGCCGACGCCGCCGGTGCCTAGCAGGATAAGCGCCGACTTGTGGTTGAGCAGGTCTTTCACGGAATTCGTCGCGGGAGCCGGGATTGGCGGGAAAGGATAGCATTGCGGCCAATGCGACGCATTTCCTGCTTCCTGTGGATAGCGGGGAGGTATCCGCTATGTGCGCAGGTATGTGCGGAGGGGCTTGTACGATAAAATATTTTCGTGGTGGCCGATGTGGAGCAGCTGATTATTCCCTTCGTGATTGGCAACCTTCTGCTGGCGGTCTTCCTGGCGTGGCTGTTTTTCCGGCTGCGAGGCGAACTGCGCACGGCGACGGGCGCGATAATCGGGGCGATGCCGGGGCGGCTCGACGAGTTGCGGCATGTGCTCGAGGAGAGATTCGGGGCGGCGACGGCGGACATGGCGGCGCGGCTGGCCGAGACGAAGGGCGACCTGCGCCAGCAGACGACCGACCGGCTGAACACCGGATTCCTGAGCCTGCACGAGTCGCTCGAGCGGCAACTTGCGGCGGGGCGCGAGGAGCAGGCCAAGGCGCTCAAACTGGAAATCGGCGATCTCGCGCGGCAGACGCGCGACAATCTCGAGGCGATTCGCGGAGAAGTCGACAAGAAGCTGCTCGCGATCAGCGATCAGGTTACGCACAAGCTCGACCAGAATATCAAGGAAGGGTTCAAGCAGTTCGAGAAGGTGCAGGAGCATCTGCGCGCCGCCGAGGAGCAGTTGCGCAACGTGAGCGCGGTCGGGAATTCGATCAACGACCTCAACAACCTGCTCAAGCTGCCGCATCTGCGGGGGCGCTTCGGCGAGGCGAGCCTCGAACGCCTGCTGGCCGATTTCCTGCCCGCGCAGATGTACGAGTTGCAGGCGGCGGCCGGCGACAACGGCCAGGGCCGCGCCGACGCGATCATAAAATTTCCCGAGCGTGTCCTGCCGATCGACGCCAAGTTTCCGCGCGAGCAGGTGCTGGGGCTGTTCGAGAGCAGCAACGACCCGGCGGAACTCGCGGCCGCGCGCGAGCAGTTTTCACGCGTGATGAAGGAGCAGGGCAGGCGCATCGCAGGCTATATCCGGCCGGAAAACGGCACGACCGACATGGCGCTGATGTACCTGCCGAGCGAGACGCTCTACATGGAGGCGGTGCTCAACGGTGAATTGAGCGAGTGGCTCAACCGGCAGCGGATATTTCCGGTCTCGCCCAACACCCTGATCGTGACGCTGCAATCGATCCAGATGGTCTTCAAGATGTACGAATTCGCCAAGAGCTACGAGCGCGCGACCGAGGAATTGCAAAAGGCGCAGGCGGCGTTCGGCTACTTCGAGAAACAGTTCGACCGGATCGGTACGTCACTCAGCAATGCGCAGCAGGCGTGGGAGGTCGCCCGCGGACATCTCAACCGCTACCGCAATCGCGTGACTAACCTGACCGGCGAGCCGCCGCCCGAGTTGCAAAACGGAACCGGCGCCGAACTCGAGGCGAAATAAAGAGGCGGGCCGTCGATGCACGGCCCGCCAATTGCCCGATTGCTTCGAAGGTTAAGCGGCAGATTAGCCCTCAACGGCCTTTGAAGGTGGGGGGGCGCTTGGCCAGGAAGGCGGTAATGCCCTCGCGGCTATCCTCGCTGCGCGCGAGATCGGCGATAGCCTCGGTCTCCAGTTCCATCTGATCGTCGAGGGTGGAGTTGGCCGTTGCGTAGAGCAGGCGCTTGACCGCGCCAAACGAGCGTGTGGGGCCGTTCGCAAGCTCGGCGGCAATCGACTCGGTCTGCGCGGCGACTTCGGCGTCGGGAACGACGCGGGTGACAATTCCCCAGTTCTCGGCCTCGCGCGCGCTGATCGTGCGGTTGGTGAGCGCCAGTTCCATCGTGCGCCGCAGACCGATGAGACGCGGCAAAAAGTAGGTGGACGAGCCGTCGGGCGACAGCCCCACGCGGGTATACGCGAGGGTGAAACGAGTCGACTCGCCCGCGATTACGATGTCACCGGCGGCAGCCAGGCTCATCCCGGCGCCACCGGCATT
>DASPQS010000139.1:0-6432 GCA_035624865.1 Binataceae bacterium (SeqCode)
ATGTGGCTCGGGCCGATCGGCGCGCTGCTCGCGGTGCCCGTGATGCTCGTGCTGGTGCTGCTCTTTTGCGATATCACGCCGAAAACCTTCGCCCTCGGTTTTCCCGCCGGCGTCGCCGGAATTTCGGCCCGGCCACTGGCCGCACTCGCCGTGCTCGTTCATCCGGTGGCGCAGTTCTTTGCCCCGGCGATGCCGACGGGCCCCGAGCCGGTTTCGGAAGAGGAATTCAAGGCCCTGCTTCACGTCGGCGAAACCTACGGCCAGGTCGAACCGCAGGAGCGCGAACTCATCCACAAGATTTTCGACTTCGGCACTCGCCGCGTCGCCGAAGTGATGACCCCGCGCGAGAAAATCTTCGCGCTCGACCTCGACACTCCCCCCGATCGCCTCGTGACCGAAGTGGCCCGCGGTCACTTCTCCCGCGTCCCCGTCTATCGCGGCGAACGCGACAACATCGTCGGCCTGCTTCACGTCAAGGACCTGATTACGCGCCGCCTCGAGCCCGCGCCGCCCCGCCTGGCCCGCCTCCTCCGACCGGCCTACTTCGTCCCTCCGGGCAAACAACTCGGCGAAATGTTCGACGAGATGCGCCGCGGACGCTTCCAGCTCGCACTGGTGGTCGACGAATACGGCCGCGTGCTGGGCCTGATCACCCTCGAGGACCTGCTCGAGGAACTCTTCGGCGAAATTCGCGATGAATTCGATTATGAAGGCCCCGAACTGACTCTCGCCGGACCCGGCGAATGGCTGGTCTCGGGCGCCATCGAAATCGATCGCCTCAAGGAGGCTCTCGGCGACGGCCGCCTTCTCCCCGGCAGCGGTCCGCAAACGCTCAGCGGTGTCATGCTCCGCCAGCTCAAACGCGTGCCGCGGCCCGGCGAAAAGTTCCGCTTCGGCGATTTCGAGGCCGCGGTCGAACGCGTCCGCGGCGCCACCATCGAACTCGTGAGGCTCAAGCGATGACTATCGTTGCCGTCATCGCCGTCGTCGCCGCCTGCGTCGCTTGCCAGGCTTTCTTCGCCGCAAGCGAGATCGCCCTGGTCGCCGCCGACGAATTCAAGGTCCGCGCCGGCGGCGAACGCGGTGACCGCGCGGCGCGCGCCGTCTCCCGCCTGCTCGAACGCCGCGACCGCATCGTCGCCCTGATGCTCACCGGCAACAACCTCGCCACCGTCATCGCCGCCGCCGCGCTGACCAGCTTCCTGCACGCGATGAATCCGCGCTGGGCCTACCTCGCGCCCTTCATCCTGGCTCCCGTATGCCTGCTGCTGGGCGAATCAATCCCCAAGATGCTCGCGCTCAGGGCGCCGCTTGCACTGGCGCGGGTCGCCTCGCGCCCCCTCGGCGTGCTCGCGACCCTCCTTGCGCCGCTGCTCGCGACCGAGACCGCGCTGAGCCGGATGCTGCGCCGGATGGCCGGCGTCTCGTCCGCCACCGAGAGTGTCTTCCTCTCCCGCGAGGACCTGACGCGCCTCTTGCAGCGCCGTCCCGAGGAAGCCACCGCCGCGCCCGGCGCCATCTTGCCCGCTGAGCAACAGATGATCCGCCGCATCTTTCGCTTCACCCATGCCGAAGCGCGCAAGGCGATGGTGCCGCTGGTGCGCGTTGCCGCAATACCCGATGAGACCACCCTCGCCGGCGCGATCGAACTCGTCCGGCGCGAGGGCTTCACCCGCATCCCCGTCTTTCACGAACGCATCTTCAACATCGTCGGCGTGGTCCACGCCTTCGATCTGCTCGAGGCGCCCGACCTCGCGCGCGCCGTCGGCGAGGTGATGCGCCCGGTGAGCTATTTTCCCGAGGCCACGCCGCTCGACGAAATCCTCGTCGCCCTCCAGCGCACGCGCGAAACCCTGGCCGTCGTCGTCGACGAATATGGCGGCGCCTCCGGCATCATCTCGATGGAGGATTTGCTCGAAGAGGTCGTCGGCGAAATCGAGGACGAGCACGACGTGCGCGAGGAATTGGCCCGCGTCACCGGACCGCGCACCCTCGTCGTTTCCGCCCAGGCCGGCATCGCCGATCTTAACGACCGCTTCGGCCTCAGGCTTCCCGAAGCCAGTGAGTATGCTACGATTGGCGGCCTTGTGGTCGAACGCCTCGGCCATATTCCCAAGCCCGGCGAGCAGCTCAAGGCCGGCGAGTTGACGATCACGGTCGCCCGCAGCGACGCGCGCGCGGTGCGCGAGGTCGTGCTTCAGCTTGAACGCCCGCTGCACGCCGACCATGCGCGCCGGCGATGACCGAAACCAAAATCCGCGAACTCCTCGGACTCGTCGCCGCTCGCCGGATGAGCCCCGCTCAGGCCCTCAACCGCCTGCGCCATCTGCCCTTCGAGGACCTCGGCTTCGCCCGCATCGACAACCATCGCTCGCTCCGCCGCGGCGTCCCCGAAGTCGTCTTCGGCGAAGGCAAGAACCCCGACCAAATCGCCGCCATCGGCCGCCGGATGGCCGCCGCGGGCGTCAACCTCATCGTCACTCGCCTCGCCCCTGACAAGGCGCGCGCGCTGCGCCGCAAGCTGCCCCGCCTCGACTACCGCGCCGACCCTCAGATCGGCCTCGTCGTGACCAAGCCGCCCGAGCCGCGCGGCCACGGCACCATCATGGTCGTCAGCGCCGGCACCTCCGATATCCCCGTCGCCGAGGAGGCCGCCTTGTGCGCCGAGCTCTTCGGCAACCGCGTCGAGCGCGTCTACGACGTCGGCGTCGCCGGACTTCATCGCGTCGCGGCCAAACTCGAGGACCTCCGCGCCGCGAGCGTCCTCATCGTCGTTGCCGGGATGGAGGGTGCGCTGCCTTCGGTCGTCGCCGGCCTCCTCGACAAACCCGTGATCGCCGTCCCCACCAGCGTCGGCTACGGCGCCGCCTTTGGCGGAATCACCGCGCTGCTCGGCATGCTCAACAGTTGCGCCGGCGGCGTCACCGTCGTCAACATCGACAACGGCTTCGGCGCCGCCCTCGCCGCCACTCTGATCAACCGCGTGGGCCTCGGCAACGGCAACGACTGATGGCGGATCGCAAGCACATCACCAGCGGCCGCGCCCGCCGCGCGATAAAAATCGGCGGACTCGCCTCGCAGGTCGGCACCAGCTACCTCTGGACCTCCATTCGCCGCCCCTTCCTCAACGCCACCCGCTACGAGCGCGAACTGCTCGAGACCCATCTGCGCAACGCGCGCCGCATCGTCGAAGGCTCCAAGCAGTTGCGCGGCGCCTTCATGAAGCTCATCCAGATGCTCTCGACGCGCGCCGACCTGCTCCCGGGCGAAGCCATCGACATCCTGCGCACCACCCAGTCCAGCGTGCCTCCGATGGACTACAAGCTCATCTCGCAGCAAATCCGCCGCGAGTTCTCCAAATCACCCGATCAACTCTTCGCCAGCTTCGAGACCGAAGCCTTCGCCGCTGCTTCCCTCGGCCAGGTCCATCGCGCCCGCCTCAAAAGCGGCGAGGAAGTCGCCGTCAAAATCCAGTATCCCGGCGTCGACGCCACCGTCGAGCAGGACCTCGGCAACTTGCGGCTCCTGCTGCGCACGCTCCAGGCCATCGCCGGCGACGTGATGCGCCAGAAGATCGACACCAAAACCATCTACGCCGAACTCGAGGAGCGCCTGCGCGAGGAGCTCGACTACGTCAACGAAGCCGGCAATATCAACCAATTCCACAAGCTCCTCGACGGCGACCCCGACATCCTTATCCCCCGCGTGATCAAGGAGCTCAGCTCCCGCCGCGTCCTCACCATGACCTACATCGACGGCTATCCGCTCGCCGACGTCTTCGGCGAGGCGACCGACCCCGAACTCCGCGCCTGGGTCGCGCGCAAATACTACAAGCTGGTATGGCGCCAGATCCTCGAATTCGGCGTGCTCCACACCGACCCGCAGCCTGGCAACTACCTCGTCACCTACCATCCGCACCTCGCCATTCTCGACTTCGGCTCGGTTCGCCGCTTCTCTGATCAGGTCCGCCGCCAGAGCCTGACCCTCGCCCAATCCATTCTGAAGCGCGACGACCGCGGCGTCGGCGCCGCGCTGACGAAGCTCGGTTACCTCGAACGCGGGCAGGATCCCGCCCCGCTGGTCAAGGTTATCTACATTTTGTTCGAGCCGGTGATCACCGATCGCCCCTTCCATCCCGACGAGTACGACGCCATCGGCAAGGCCGCCACCGTGGGCGAGATGGCCTTCGAACACAAGCTCTACAAGTCGCCGCGCCACAGCATCTTCCTGCTGCGCGCGCTCATCGGACTCGACGGCATAATGAAGGGCCTCGGCGTCAGGCAGAACTACTGCACGATGTTCCGCGAATGCGTCCGTCAAGCCGCCCGCGCCGCCGCCTGATCTACTTCACCGCGGGCTTGCCGTTCCCGCCCAACCCCCTCCGGTAAAACCGCGCATACGCCGGCGCCGCGATTCCCGCCCGCAACCGCGGATCCGCTACCGGCGGATGGGCCTCGAGAGTGACCGGGACCACTCCGGCCCACGCCTCGAGCGCGTAATCTTCCTCGTCGTCAACCGGCGGACCCACGCGCACCTTCGCCGACGCTTCCGCCGTCGGAACCGACAGCACCATCGTCGCCCGCAGCTCCTGCTCACTCGGACCCCGCACGTCGTTCCAGCGCCCGGGCACCACGTGCTCGACCAGCATCCGCATCGCCGCCAGCTTGGCCTCCCGCTCCACGATCTCCGTCGCGATACCAAGAATCACCACCGACCGGTAGTTCATCGAATGGTGGTATGCCGACCGCGCCAGCACCAACCCGTCGAGCAAAGTCACCGCCACGCACACCGGGATTCCGCCGCGCATCGCGCGCAGCGTGCGGCCCGCCGCCGAGCCGTGGATCAGCAGATCCTTTCCATCGCGCGCGTAAATCGTCGGAATCACGTAGGGCTGCCCCTCGGCCACGAATCCCAGATGGCAAGTCAGGCCCTCGTCCAGGATCGCGTCGATCGCCGCGCGCTCGTAAACCGCGCGCTCCGCCCTCCTTCTTACCGTGACTCTTGCGCTCGCTGGCTTGGCCTCGCCGGGTTCCATCTGCTTGACTCCCGAAAGATTGTACTAGTACAATATTTTTAATGTGATGAAACAATATTCAATAAACGGTTCCGATGCAAGCGCGATCGAGGCCAGCGCCGAGCGTGCGATTATCGCCGGACGCCTCGCCCCCGGCGATCGCCTGCCCACCGTGCGCGAACTCGCCGCCCGCCTCCGCGTCAGCCCTGCCACCGTCGCCGCCGCCTATCGCGCCCTTAACCGCCGTGGATTGGTCGCCGCCGCCGGCCGCGGCGGCACGCTGGTGCGCCCGCAGCCGCCCCTTATCACCCGGCCGGCGCCGCACGTACCCGCCGGAGTCCGCAACCTCGCCGAAGGCGGCCCCGACCCTGCTCTCCTGCCCTCGATCGAAAAAGCCATCCGCCGCCTGCGCCTCGAACCGCGCAACTACGGCGGACCTTACAATCGCGCCGATCTGCTCGAACTCGCCGCCGCCGCTTTTCACGCTGATGGCATTCCCTCCCGCTCGATCGCGATCGTTTCCGGCGCCCTCGACGGCATCGAGCGCGCTCTCGCGGCCAATCTCCGGATGGGCGATCGGGTCGCGGTCGAAGACCCGGGCTATCCGCCCATCCTCGACCTGCTCGGCGCGTTGGGCCTGCATGCGGAGCCCTTCGCACTCGACGACGACGGTCCCCTGCCCGCCGAAATCTCGCGCGTGCTCGAGGCCGGCGTCGCCGCGATGATAATCACCCCGCGCGCGCAAAATCCCACCGGCGCGGCATTGTCGCGCTCGCGCGTGCGCCAGCTTGGCGATCTGCTGCGCGCCCGCCCCGAAGTGATGATCGTCGAGGACGACCATAACGGCCCCGTCGCCGGCGCCCCCGCGCTGACCCTATGCGGCCCGGAACGCGCGCGATGGACGGTCGTGCGCTCGACTTCGAAATCGCTCGGGCCCGATCTGCGCCTCGCCTTCGTCGCCGGCGATCCCTTGACCATCGCCCGGCTCGAGGGCCGTCAGCGCCTCGGTCCCGGATGGGTCAGCCACATCTTGCAGCAGACCGTAATCGCCATCCTGCGCGCGCCGGAAACCACCTCGCTGATCGAAGAGGCCACGGCAACGTACGCCACTCGCCGTCAGGCTTTGATCGGCGCGCTCGCCCGCCACGGCATCGCCGCCCGCGGACGCTCCGGCCTGAACGTATGGATTCCGGTACCCGCCGAATCTGCCGTGGTGCAGTCGATGCTTGAATCCGGATGGGCAATCAGCGCAGGCGATCGTTACCGCTTGAAGAGTCCTCCCGCCGTGCGCGTCTCGATCGCCACTTTGCGCCCCGCCGAAGCCGAGCGCCTTGCCTCCGACCTCGCCAGCACCCTCTCCCCCCACCACCGCACCCATTACGCGTAGGCGATTATCGTCGCTTGCTTCGATCGCCGCT
>DASPQS010000140.1:0-6975 GCA_035624865.1 Binataceae bacterium (SeqCode)
GACCGGGCCCTGCGGCGCGTGGTGGGGATGGAGAGCAGGCTGATGCGTCCGTGGCGCTTCTGCCAGAAAGCGATCCAAAGCTGCGATATCCGCTCCGCGGACCGGCGCGATCAGCGCGAACAACCGGCGCGCCTCGGCGAAATACGGCCGCCGGCTCACCCGACGCGTTATCCGCGACGGCCGCAGCATGTGCGGAAGGGCCTCGAGCAGCAGCCGCATATGCTCGGTATCGGCGCGCGAAAAGCCCCGGCCGCGCAGCATCTCGACCAGCTCGAAATGGCGTGCCCGCGCGCTATTGTGTACGGCGTCGAGGTGCAGATCGGCGAACAGACAGGCGAGCACCAACCCGCGCGAAGGCACGTTCCCCTCCGCGATAGTTGCGCCCAACGCCGCGAGATTTCGCACCGTTGGGGTCTCCGCGAGGCTTGCGCCCGACGATTTCAGATGCTCCGAGATGCCGGGCAGCATCGCGGGGAGCAGGCCCAGTTGCTCGAGCAGGACGAGCGCCCGTTCAGGTTCTGCGACGGCAAGCGTGCGGAAGGTCTCTTCGACCAGGCGCGGCACCGAGGCTTTGGCGAGATCGTCCCGATGCGTTTCGATTGCCGTTTGGGTTGCCGGGTCGAGCTCGAAGCCCATTTTGACAGCGAACCGCACCGCCCGCAGCATCCGCACGGGGTCCTCGCGCATCCGCGTCTGCGGTTCGCCGATCGTGCGTATCAGCCGCGATTGCAGGTCCTGCACTCCGCCGACGTAATCGATAACGCGGAAGGTGCGGGGATCGTAGAACAGCGAGTTGATCGTGAAATCCCGCCGGAACGCATCTTCCTCGGGTGTCCCAAACGTATTGTCGTGCCGGATCAGGAGATCGTCGCTATCGGCGACGTCCTCGCTTAGCCGGCGAAAGGTCGCAACCTCGATATTCTGCGGCCCGAAGAATACGTGCACCAGGCGAAAGCGCCGGCCGATTAGCCTCGAATTGCGGAAGAGATCGCGCACCTGATGCGGGTGCGCGGAGGTGGCGACGTCAAAGTCCTTTGGCCGGCGCCCCACCATCAGGTCGCGCACGCCGCCGCCGACCAGGTAGGCGATATGGCCGGCGTTGATCAGCCGGTAGAGGACCTTGAGGACGTTCGGGTCGATATCCCGGCGGGAAATCGGATGTTCCGAACGTTCAATTATGAAAGGTTCCACTGGTTAACTTCTATGATCCCGGCCCGGCGCGTGTCCTCACACGCCGACTCCCTCCCTTAAATGTAATTACTAGCATGCCGGAAAAGCAGCTTCATCGTCCTCCACGGCCCGGGTTCTTCCGGTCAGGAACCCGGCGCGCGTCGCGGGTAGCCCGGGAATCCGGTAGAATGAACCCGTTATGCCAAAGTCCGCGCGCACTATACAGGTCGTAAGCCACGGGCCGTCGTGTCTTGACGGGGTGATGGCGGCTGCGGCAGTGCGGCGCTTTTACGATGGCGAGCGCGTGACCGCGACGCTCGCCGCCAACGGCGACAGCGACCGCGTACTCCAGGGTCTGAAGTTCAAATCCGGCCGCGTACCCGACGAGCTCTGGATCACTGATCTTTCCTGGAATTCGAACGAAACCGCGGGTCATTTGCGCAATCTGACCCGAGCCGGCGCGCGAATCTTCTGGATCGACCATCACCGGACCGCGGTTTCTCGCGCCGCTGCCCCTGAATTCAATGTTCCTTTTGCCGGGCGCGTCCTCTCCGAGGAATATTCCGCGGCCCGGCTCGCGTTCAATTACTTAAAACGCACGGCGCAAGACGCCGGTGATGAGGACAAACTGCGGCGTTTCGAGAAGTTTTCCGCGTTCGCCGCGATTGCCGACGACCACGACCGCTGGATCCACCGGATCCCCGAGTCTGCGGACTGGGCGCTGGCAGTGCAGACGCTTGGCGGCGTCGAGTCGTACCGCGAGATTATTCGCCTGAGCGAGCCGGTCATGAGCCGCAAGTTGCGCGTCGCGCTCGAAGCCGGCCGCAAAGCAATGGACAAGAGCTTCGAGATCGCGCGTGCCACGATGGTCGAGCGGGCCCTCGACAACGGATTGCGGGTGCGCAGCGCCTGCTGCATCGGCTATAGCAGCGAAGTTGCCTCCAGACTCTATGAAGGGCAGAGCCGCACCGTGATCGCACTGTTCGATCTGCGCAGCCTGGGGGTGAGCCTGCGGCGCAGCGCCGACTGCGAAGTGGACCTTTCCGAACTCGCCCGCTATTTCGGCGGTGGCGGCCATGCCGCGGCGGCCGGATTCGCGGTATCCGACGTCAAGCGCGCACCAGCGGAGCGGTTGGCCGATGTCCTCGGCCAGCGCCTCGAAACGGACGTACCGCGCGGATAAGCCGGGACTTCGCGGGCGCGTCTACTGCTGCATTGAGTCGTTGTACTCTTCGAGCAGGTACTTCACGTCGGGACGGCCCAGGATCTCGATAAAACAGATCTCCTCAGCCGCGTTCAGGTCGATAATCAGGTAGCCCTCGATCGGCTGTAGCTCGACGACGCTGGCGACCTTGACCTCGGCCGCAGTGGCGAAGCTCGAGCAGTTGTCATCCCCGCAATCGCAAACGGACTCGATCCTGAGCCGGCGCAGCTGCTCCTCGAGCGGTTCGGCGCCCGAACCCTGGAGCAGATGGACCATCTCCTCGAGCAGGTCGGGCAGTACTTCGCTGATCAGCGGCGATGCCATACCGCTTAGAGCGTAGCGGAAACCGGCTGACGTTCAAACCAAGCGGCCCTGCGGACCGATGTATTGCGCCAGCGGGCGTAACTTCCGGCTTCAGCGCTTGACCGCCACCGGCGGGGTCGTCTCGCTCAGCCGCGCGGTCACCTCTTCGTCGCTCATGCTGTAGATGCGCTCCCGGCCGGGCGGGAACTGCATCGGCGGGTTCGCGAGGTTGACCGGCGGGTTTTTCACGGTGCCGCCGCGCGACTCGAATGTCGGCGGATTCTTGAAGCGATCGAGTTCAGCGAGGCTAATCCCGGCGAGTCTTACGACTTCCGGATCGATCCAGGCCTCCGCGTCGATCGGCTTGCCCTCGGAGGTCGAGAATTCGAGCATGATTCCCTCGGGTGCGGCCAGGTAGATCGACTTGCAGAAGCCGTGATCGATCGGTCCCATCACCCAGTGGCCATGCGTGCGCACGCGGTCGCGAATCGCGAGCAGGTCCGCCTCGTTATCCACGTTGAGGGCGACGTGCTGCATCACCCCGGCTGCCACCGGAGCTGCGGTCCAAGCCGCATGCGAAACGCCCATCTGCGGCTTGATTTCGCCGATTTCGGCCGATTGCACGAACGCTATCGACGAGTTTCCCATCTTGACGAAGCCGTGGAAGGTCTTGTCCACGCCATGCATCCAGTAGAGCGCGACCAGCTCCATCCCGACCACCTGGCTGAAGAAGTCGAGCTGTTTTTTGATGTCCTTGGTGCAGATTGCGAGGTGATGAACTCCGTTAGGCAGGCCCATGACAACCTCCGCGGACGAGCGATTGCTTACACGGAGCCTAGTGGAAAATGAAACACAGTCAAGCCGCTACACTCCTCGCGTTGTAGGCGACCAGATGAACTTGTGGATCTGGAGCTGCATCCGCACCGGCAAGCGGTCTTCGAGAATCCATGCCGCAAGCCGCGCAGGTTCGAGGGCTCCGAACACCGGGCTCATCAGGACCGCGTTGACCCGATCCGCAAGGTTGTGATCGCGCGTCACGCTGCGCGCCCATTCGTAATCGGTCCGGTCGGCAATCACGAATTTGACTTCATCGTGCGGCGTCAGCCATTCGATATTGCTCCAGCGATTTCGTTTGCTCTCGCCACTCCCCGGGCATTTGAGGTCCATTATCTTGATCACGCGCGGATCGACCAGGCTTACGTCGCGCTCGCCCGACGTTTCGACCATCACCGTGCAGCCTTGCTCGAGCAGAGCATCGAACAGCGCGTATACAGCCTTTTGCAGCAGCGGCTCACCGCCCGTGACTTCGACCAGATCGCATCCGTAGCCGCGCACCTGCGCGACGATTTCGCCAACCTCCATCTGGCGGCCATCGTGGAAGGCGTACTCGGTGTCGCACCACGTGCATCGCAGATTGCATCCGGTGAGCCTGACGAACACGCACGGACGCCCGGCGTGCGTCGATTCGCCCTGGATACTCACAAAGAGCTCGTTGATGTGAAGGCGTTCGCTCACGGTTCTATGCGAGGGTCCGCCGCGCGGCTGCGGCCGCCTCCTCGATCACCTGCTTGAGCGGCGTGTTGTGCTCGACCGCGACGCGCCGGCAGTCTTCGTATTCGGGAGCGATAGTCGCCGGTCTCGAACCGCCGCCTGAGACCTTGACACGAATCGCGCCGAAACGAGTCTGGACCTCGATCATCCTGCGTTCGAGCTTGAGCCGGGCCATCGGATGGAACCGCAGTCCGATCGTGCTCGTCTCCGCGAAGACGATCCCTGCAATCTGGTCGCGCAGCGCCGGTTCGGCCAGTACCGAGAGGATCACACCCGGGCGCCCCTTCTTCATAATCGTCGGAGTGAGCGTCACGTCACGCGCACCGGCGGCAAACAGCCGCTCGCTCAGATGATCGTATATCTGTGGATTGAGGTCGTCGATATTCGCCGAAATTTCGATAACCTCGTCGCTGCTTCCGCTCGCGGGTTCCTGTCCGATCATCAGCCGCAGCACGTTTGGACGATCGCTGAAGTCCTTGGTTCCCGCGCCGTAACCGACCCGCTCGACGTCGAAGACAAGCCGCAACGATCCCGGACGAGCCAGCGCCTTGACGATAGCCGCACCGGTCGGGGTTACCATCTCGGACGGTCCGTCGTTGAGAACCACCGGAAACCCGGAGAGCAGTTCGACGGTAGCCGGGGCAGGCACCGGAATCACGCCGTGGCGGGACTTCGCAAACCCCGTTCCCATCGGCAAGGTTGAGACGAGGATATGATCCACTCCCAACCGGTCGAAGCCCCACGCCGCGCCGACGATATCGATAATCGAATCGACGGCCCCGACTTCGTGGAAATGCACCTCTTCCGGGGTCGTGCGATGGACCTTCGCCTCAGCCTCCGCCAACGCGGCGAAAATCGCGATCGCGTTAGCCGTGACCGTGGGCGACAGGCCGGCGCGCTCGATCATCGCGCGAATCTCGCCCAAATGACGCTCCGGTTGTGGCTCGGAAACTTCGACCTCGAACTTCAGCGCTTCGATTCCACTGACCGGCTTCCGCCGCGTACCGAGGCGGTAACCGCGCAAGCCGAGCCCGGCGACCGCCTGTTCCAGTTCGGAGAACTCGGCTCCGGCGTCAAGGATAGCGCCGACAATCATATCGCCGCTTAGACCCGAAAATGCATCGAGATAGGCGCTCTTCATACTCCAAGCTTTACACATCAACAGGCTGCAATTAGAATCGAACCGTTTTCCAGTTGTTCCATCCCTATGAGGCAAAGGGATCTCAAGCTTTTTCGTCGTCTGCTCGAAGGCCGCAAGCGCGACATCCTCTCGGAGGCCGAGCGCGCCCTCGGCTCGATGAACCAGAAGTCAGAGGAAGCCTACGCCGACCCTACCGATCGCGCCAGCCTCGAATCCGACCGGAACCTGGTATTGAGGATGCGTGACCGCGAGCGCAAGCTACTCACCAAGATAGACGAGGCCTTTGCGCGTATCGACAGCGGCGTATACGGGCGCTGCGAGGAATGCGGCGATGAAATCGGCCTCGAGCGCCTGAAGGCGCGTCCGGTCACCACCCTTTGCATCTCCTGCAAGTCCGCCCAGGAGGCGCGCGAGCGGCTGGGTTCCGCTCGTTAAACAAACAATAAAAGGTCTCAGATGAAGGTTCGGAAGGCGGTCATCGTGGCTGCGGGACTGGGCACCAGGATGCTGCCCGCCTCGAAAGTCATCCCCAAGGAAATCCTCCCGGTCGTCGACAAGCCCGCGATCCAGGTGGTCGTCGAAGAAGCGATCGCGTCGGGCATCGAGGAGATAATTCTCGTTCTGAGCCCGGGCCGCACCACCGTGCACGATCATTTTCAGCCCGCGACCGAACTCGAGCGCCATCTCGAACAACGCGGCAAACTCGATATGCTCGACTTTATCCGCCGCACCAACAATCCGGTGCGCTTTACTACGGCATGGCAGGATCAGCCGCACGGCCTCGGCCATGCCGTCCTGCAGGCCCGCGAAGCGGTCGGGAACGAGCCGTTTGCCGCGATGCTTCCCGACGATATCTTCGACAGCGCCGTGCCGTGCCTGCGCCAATTGCTCGACGTGGCCGAGTCCAAGGATGCCCCGGTCGTCGCGCTGCGGCGCGTGCCGCGGATCGACATTCCCAGGTACGGCATCGTGTCGGTGCGCCCCGACGGGCCGCGCCTTTACGAGTTGACCGGGATGGTGGAGAAGCCGCCGATCGAGAAAGCCCCAAGCGAATTCGCAATTATGGGCCGGTACGTGTTGACGCCTGATATTTTTGCGTTACTGGCGGAGGGCAAGCCTGGCACAGGCGGAGAGATTCAACTCACAGACGGACTGCTCGCGCTGTGCCATCGGCGCAAACTCTACGGTTACGAATTCGAGGGAGCGCACTACGACCTCGGTGATCGCCTGGGATTTCTGACCGCTCAAATCGGTTTCGGCTTGAAACGCCCGGAACTGGCTGATAGGTTGCGCGGCTGGCTGAAGTCGGTGTTGCAGGAGTCCGAGTCCGGCCGCTGATTTCCGCGTGCTCAAAAGCCGGAGCGCGGTGGCCGCAGGCCGTGTTTCATCGTAATATGATTGCGCCGGTGGGGCAGTAGCTCAGCTGGGAGAGCACTACGTTCGCAACGTAGGGGTCGAGGGTTCAAATCCCTTCTGCTCCACCAACCAGTCTCGCTGATCTCGGACATTCAGGAGAATCGCTAAAAATGCGCATGCAGGCGCGGATTTTCGATCGCGTGCGGACCCGGAGAGCCTTCGGAGGCCCAAATCGCTCGAATTTGGCGAA